>NC_009714.1:1500000-1711273 GCF_000017585.1 Campylobacter hominis ATCC BAA-381 | reverse complement strand
TATCTGTCCTTGATATAGTTTTTGTGTTAAATATTAGCTAAAATTTAATAAAGAAGTAATTAAATTTTTAATATTTTTTGTTAAAATAAACTACGTGAAAGTATGTGAATAAGTGTTGAAAAGGTGTGAATGAAAATTTTAGGAATTGATCCTGGAACCAGAAATATGGGCTATGCAGTGCTTGAAAAAAATGTGAATAAAATTTCACTTATTGAAGCCGGACTTATTAAAATGAAACCTGAAAATTTACAATTTCAATTAACACAGATGTGTGAAGCGATAGATCAAATTTTTGA
Organism: Campylobacter hominis ATCC BAA-381; assembly: GCF_000017585.1. Taxonomy (NCBI): domain Bacteria; kingdom Pseudomonadati; phylum Campylobacterota; class Epsilonproteobacteria; order Campylobacterales; family Campylobacteraceae; genus Campylobacter; species Campylobacter hominis. The sequence continues at coordinate 1,710,977 of NC_009714.1, read as the reverse complement.
GTTTCATAAAATTGATGAGGTTGCGATAGAATCTATGTTTTATGCATATAATCCGCAATCCGTGCTTAAACTTGCGCAATTTCGCGGTGGTTTGAGTCTTAAAATTTTGCAGGTTTTTGGAAATTTTGCCGAATACACACCTCTTCAAATTAAAAAAAATGTAACAGGAAAGGCTAAAGCCGATAAAACGCAAGTCGCGTTTATGGTAAAAAAAATGCTTGGAATTTCAAAAGATATAAAACCGCTTGATGTAACGGACGCGATTGCCATTGCGATTACTCACGCGCATAATTTAAGGGGAGTAAAATGAAAATTTCAATGATACAATTTTCGTCCGTTAAATTTCAGATTGAAAAAAACTATGAAAAAGTTTTAAATTTTATGCAGGATGCAATATCAAAAAAAACGGATATTATTGTTTTACCGGAACTTTTTGATACGGGATTTTTTCCAAGTAAAAATTTGGAAAAATTCGCTGATAAAAATGCTTTTAGAGCGCGTGAAATTTTTAGCAATTTTGCGCGTGAAAATTGTGTAAATATTGTAGCTGGAAGCATTTGTGAAATGCGAAACGATAAACTTTTCAATGCAAGTTATATTTTTGATAAAAACGGAAAAATAATAGCAAATTATGACAAAATTCATCTTTTTTCGACAGGTAATGAAAAAGAGAGTGAAATTTTTACACCAGGCGAAAAAATTATAAGTTTCAGACTTAATGAAATTCCTTGCGGGATTATGATATGTTACGATTTGCGTTTTGCTGAAATCGCTAAAATTCTTGCTTTGCGCGGAATTTCAGTGCTTTTTGTAGTGGCTCAATGGCCTTTAAAAAGAATAAAACATTTTGAAATTTTGGCGAAAGCAAGAGCAATTGAAAATGAATTTTTTGTTTGCGCATTAAACGGATTTGGAAATTCTATTTTAATCAATCCCAACGGCGATGAAATTTTAAAATTTGATTTAAATGAAGGTGTAAAAACAGTCGAAATAAATTTAGATGAAATTATGCAGGCAAGAGATTTTTTACATGTTTTTGAAGATAGAAAACCTGAAATTTATAAGGAGATATTATGAAAAGTTTAGTTTTTGTAATAGATATGGTAAACGGATTTGTTGATAGCGGGGCTATGAGTGATTCTAAAATTGCAACTATTACACCAAATATCAAAGAACAGATAGAACATGCAAACGGTGTGCATTTTATCTGCGACAATCACGACAAAGATGATTTGGAAATGAAAGTTTATCCGCCTCATTGTCTTGTAAATACCGAAGAATGCAAAGTTGTAAATACTTTAAGAGAATTTGCGGATTTTAAAAATACAACATTTAAAAAATCTACAAACGGCTTTTTTAATTTGGACAAAAAACTGCTTGAAAATTACGATGAATTTGTAATTACCGGATGTTGCACCGATATTTGCGTATTACAATTTGCACTTTCACTTCGAGCATATTTAAATGAAAAAAATATGGATAAAGATGTTATTGTTCCAAAAAGTTGTGTTGAAACTTTTGATGCGCCAAATCATGAACGCACATATTATAATGAAATAGCTTTTAATTTAATGCGAAATGCAGGAATTGCAGTAATATAAAATTTTGGGCTGATTGCCCAAAATTTTGAATAAAAAAATGAAATTTTAGATATTTTTCATTAAAATATCTTTTCTTGTTTCATACTCTTCTTTGCTTATGGCACCTTTTTTGTATAAATCGTAAAGTGCTTCAACGCTTTTTATTTTTTCCGCATATTCTACATCATTGTAAGTGTTAAATTCAACATTTGCGTCTTCTACCATAATTCCTGTTAAAAATACATCAATAATCCACCAAAGTCCCCAAATAATAAGCGGAATAAAGCCGATAAATATCCAAACAGTCGCTATGCCGATCCAGTAAAGTCCAAGTTGAATAAATCCGCTTATAAATTTACCGCAATAAATACGGTGAAGTCCGCCACCTATCAATACGCTAAAAAACCATAAAGCATATGCTATATAAATATTTCGTTTCATTTTTTACCTTTTAAATTTTTGTCGAACATCATGCGAATTATTAAAGTTACAACCGCAAAATCAATCATCACATCAGCAAAATTAAAAACTGCGAATTCAAACCATTTATGCCAGAAAACGTAATCTACGACGCCGCCGTGAATAAAGCGATCAATTATATTTGAAAAGCCGGCTCCTGCTAAAATTCCGAACTCGACTGCGTGATTTAAAAAGAGTTTTTTCTCATAAAAAAGATATGTTAAAAGTCCTAATATTATGACAATTTGGATAAATTTCAAATTTTCACCCAAAAAGGCAAACATCGAAAAAGCGACACCTTTATTAAATGTGAGAATCAGTGAAATAAACTCTCCCTCAAAGTGAAAGCCGTCTAAGAAAACGGCTTTTATTGCTTGATCGGCTGCTAAAATTCCGACAAAAAACAGGCAAAATTTAAGCAACGCAATCTTGAAATTTGAACTTTTAAAAAAATCAGTCATTTAAAGCTTTACTGAAAAATTCTTCCGCTTCATCCATTTTTTTGTTAAGAAGTTTCTCATTTTTACCTTCCAAAAGTAGACGGATCAGATTTTCTGTACCTGAATACCTAAATAGTGTTCTTATTCCATCTTTTTGGATGTTTTTTTCAAATTCGTCCAAACCTTTGATTTTATCAAGCGGCTTTTTATTTTTTATTTTTAAATTTCTTAAAATTTGCGGATACGGTTTTATCATTTTTGAGATTTCGCTTGATTTTTTGTGCATTTTTATCATGCAGGCGCTAAATTGAAGTGCACTTACGATTCCGTCACCTGTTTTTGCAAAGCTGCCGAAAATCACATGCCCGCTTTGTTCGCCACCGAAATTTGATCCTATTTCTCTCATTTTTTCAAGAACGAATTTATCGCCTACATTTGTTCTGATTACAGAAATTCCGATTTTTGCTAAAAAATCATCAAGGGCTTTATTGCTCATCACGGTAGCCACTATTTTATCATTTGCAAGTTCGCCACTTTCTTTCAGATACGACGCCAAAATTCCAAGTAAAATGTCTCCATGAATTATTTCGCCGTTTTCATCCACTACCACAAGACGATCGGCATCTCCGTCAAAAGCAAAACCTACGTCCGCACGAAGTCTTCTGACTTCATTTGCTAAATTTTGCGGAAACAACGCGCCGCAATTTTCGTTTATATTTTTGCCGTTCGGCTCATTTGCAAGCACAATCGTTTCAGCACCGAGTTCTTTAAAAATAGTAGGAGCGACTTTGTAGCTTGCACCGTTTGCAGTATCAATTACTACTCTAAGATTATGAAGTGTTTCACTTCTAGGAAATGAATTTTTGATATGCACGATGTATCTGCCGATAACGTCATCTACGCGTTTTGCAGTTCCTATTTCCATCATTTGTTTTCTGGCTTCATTTATTATTTTATCACTAAAATAAATTTTTTCAATTTCAGCTTCTTCTTTTTCATCAAGTTTAAAACCTGTACGATCGAAAAATTTTATGCCGTTATCATAATAAGGATTATGACTTGCCGAAATCATAATTCCCGCATCGCAACGCATATCTTCAGTAAGAAAAGCAACCGCAGGCGTCGGCATCGGACCTATTTGGCGGACATTAAATCCAACTGAGGTTAAACCCGCAACAATGGCTGTTTCTATCATATAACCGCTTCTTCTGGTATCTTTTCCGACTAAAATCATATTTGTAAGTGAGTTTTTGCGAAAATAAACTCCTGCTGCCATAGCCAAACGAAGGGCAAGTTCGGCGGTTAAGAAATTTCCGGCTTTTCCACGAACTCCATCGGTTCCAAAAAGTTTCATATTTTTTCCTCTTTAAAATTAAAATTCGTGCAATTTTATCAAAAATTTCTAAATTTTTAATTTTTTGAGATTTTAGAACTTTGATTTTAAGATTTATTTAAAATTTGATTGAAATTTTAAATGTTGCCGTATAAATTTTTTATTTTTTAAAACGTATAAAATTCTTTTTCATTTTTGGCGCGCAAATTTTTAATAAATTTTTAAAATAAATCAAATTTTTATGAAAAAATTCTTTTTGTTGCAGATAAATTTTTATCCAAAAATAATTTTATTTTTTCATTTTTATAAAAACATTTATTTAAGAAATTTTTTGATACAATTTAATAATTTTTAATTTTTGAAGGAAAAATATGGACGATAATAAGAAAAAAATGCTTGAATCCGCCCTGAAATCAATTGATAAAGCCTTTGGAAAGGGTACACTGGTGCGACTTGGCGATAAAGAGGTTGAAAAGATCGATTCTATTTCCACAGGCTCTGTCGGACTTGATATCGCCTTAGGAATAGGTGGTGTTCCAAAAGGAAGAATTGTCGAAATTTACGGACCGGAAAGTTCCGGAAAAACAACTCTTACACTTCATATAATAGCGGAGTGTCAAAAAAAAGGCGGAGTTTGTGCATTTGTGGATGCCGAGCACGCTCTTGATGTTAAATATGCCGCAAATTTGGGCGTGGATGTCGATAATTTATATGTAAGCCAACCTGATTTTGGCGAGCAGGCGCTTGATATCGTGGAAACTTTGGCAAAAAGCGGCGCGATTGATCTTGTTGTCGTTGATAGCGTGGCGGCTCTTACACCAAAAAGTGAAATTGAAGGCGATATGGGCGATCAACACGTAGGACTTCAAGCAAGACTTATGAGCCAGGCTTTAAGAAAATTAACCGGCGTTGTTCATAAAATGGGCACTACGGTTATTTTTATAAATCAAATTCGTATGAAAATCGGTCAAATGGGATATGGCAGTCCGGAAACCACAACAGGCGGAAATGCGCTTAAATTTTACGCTTCCGTTCGTCTTGATATAAGAAGAATTGCCACATTAAAACAAAACGACGAATCCATAGGAAACCGCGCTAAGGTAAAAGTAGTCAAAAATAAGGTTGCACCGCCATTTAAAGTGGCTGAGTTTGACATTATGTTCGGTGAAGGTATCAGTAAAATGGGAGAATTGGTGGATTACGGTGTAAAGCTTGATATTGTCGATAAAAGCGGTTCGTGGTTCAGTTATAAAGACAAAAAACTTGGACAAGGCAGAGAAAACGCAAAGATTTATCTAAAAGAAAATCCGAAAGTTGCAGATGAAATTTTAGCGGCCATTAGAGAGCAAATGGGAAGTGAAAGCTTAAGTAGCAGTTCAGATGATGATGATATAAAAGAGGAAAGCGGAGAAGAATAATGATAATAACAGATATTTACGCGCAAGAAGTGCTTGATAGTAGAGGAAATCCTACGGTTAGAGCTTTTGTGGCTCTTGAAGACGGAACTTTGGCTGGGGCAACCGTGCCAAGCGGTGCAAGCACAGGAAAAAGAGAGGCACTTGAGCTAAGAGATGGCGACGAGAGATTTTGTGGTAAAGGTGTGTTAAAAGCCGTAGAAAATGTAAATACCGTAATAGCAGATGAAATCGTCGGAATGAACGTATATGAACAAAAAGATATTGATAACGCTATGAAAAAACTTGACGGTACGGAAAATTATTCAAATCTTGGTGCAAATGCCGTTTTAGGTGTTTCTATGGCGGTAGCAAGAGCGGCTGCTATGAGTCTTGGAATTCCGCTTTATAGATATTTGGGAGGCGCCAACGCGCAAATTTTACCGGTTCCTATGTTTAATATCATAAATGGCGGCGCGCACGCAAATAACAGTGTTGATTTTCAGGAATTTATGGTTATGCCTTTCGGTTTTGATTGTTTTAGCGATGCACTTCGAGCGGTAGCTGAAATTTATCAAAATTTAAAGAAAATTTTAAATGAGCTTGGATATAGCACCGCAGTTGGCGATGAGGGCGGCTTTGCGCCTAATCTAAAAGATAATGAAGAGCCGATTAAAATTATTATGCAAGCCATCAAAAAAGCCGGATATGAGCCAGGAAAACAGATTAAAATCGCGCTTGATGTCGCAGCCAGCGAGCTTTATGAAAACGGTAAATACAGACTTGAAGGAAAAACTTTTACAAGTGAAGAGTTGATAGAGCGATATGTTAAACTTTGCGAAAAATATCCGATTTTTTCTATTGAAGATGGACTTGGCGAAGATGATTGGGAAGGTTGGAAAAAGTTAACTGCAAGACTTAAAGATAAAATTCAATTAGTAGGTGATGATTTGTTTGTTACAAATGAAAAAATTCTAAGAGAAGGCATCGAAAAAGGCATTGCAAACGCGATTTTAATTAAGCCGAATCAAATAGGAAGTATTACTCAAACAATGCAAACCGTAAGGCTTGCACAAAGAAACGGATATCGCTGCATTATGAGTCATAGAAGCGGAGAGAGCGAAGATAGCTTTATTGCCGATTTTGCGGTTGCTTTAAATACCGGTGAAATTAAAACCGGCGCTACTTCAAGAAGCGAACGAAATGCAAAATATAATCGCCTGCTTGAAATAGAATGCGAAAATACGGAATTTTTGGGCAATAAAATTTGAACGAAAAAGAAATTTTAGACAGTTTTGAAACAAAAACCGATAGAGCGATTTCACAAGGATTAAAAAGTACTATAAAAATGATAACTTTTATAGTACTTACAATTTTGCTTGGCATTTATTTTGGAAATGTTATTTTTGGAAATCGCTCATTTGAAGTTTTACAGGATTTAAAAAAAGAAAAACTTTTTTTGTATAAAGATGTGGAGCGTTTAAAAAGCGAAAATGCGGCACTTCAAAAAGAATTTTTGGAAAAAAAATCACTTGATCCGGAACTGAATGAATGAGAAAGATTTTTTTTATTTTTTGTGCGATTTTAACGCAAAATTTAATTTGTGACGAATCTATAAAAAATGAGCAAAATTCCACAAAAACTGAACAAAATATAAGCGTAGCGCCTTTTGAAAATTATGAAATTTTTAAACAACAAATTTTTCAAATGCCTAATAATGCTAAAATTTTAAGTTCCATAAATATTGAATATATTGATGATTTAGGTAAAAAATACAATAAAATTATTGATATAAACAAAAGTATTGACAATAACAGCAATTTTGTTTTCGAATCCAGAAAAAAAGCCGATATTTCCAAGGTGCTTGACGTATCCGTGACAAAAGGCGTCACAAATAGTAAAAATAGTGTTTCAGGTAGCGTGGAAATAGAACTTCCGCTTGAAAATTTGAAATTTGATAATGAGTTGAGATTTATTATAAATAAAAGTGGGCTTTTGATGATTACAAAAGATAAGCTGACTGATTTTAAACGACTTAAAAAAGGTGTTTTTAAAGCCGTTTTGAAACGCGATAATTTGCCGTTTTCATTTGTGGGATACCATGTAAATAAAGGCGGATTTATAGACATAAATGTCAGCAAAGAGACAGAAGGATATAGTGTAAGATTCGGATATAACGGAAAATTAAAAATAGAGAATCAAAAAGACGGATATATAATAAATAAAAAATCCGATTAAACTGTAAATTTTATAAAATCAAAGATAATTAAAATTTAAAATTCGGTGGAAAATTAAATATATTTTTATATAGGAAATTAAAATTTTTTGCTTTTAATAAAAAGGCGAAATTTTAAAATTTCGCCTTTAGCAAGTCTGCTTAATTATTTTGATGAACAACCGCAACTGCTTCCGCCACAACCGCCATGAGCTTTAACTGCCGCTTGAATAGCTTCATAATCAGGCTCTGTTGTTACTTCTGAAACAATCTCTTTGTGTATAATCGTGCCGTCTTTATCTACTACGAAAATAGCGCGTGCCAAAAGTCCTGCAAGTTTTCCGTCTTTCATTAAAACTCCGTAAGCGTTCCCGAAATCTTTGTTTCTAAAATCACTTGCAACAGTTAGATTTTCTATTCCTTCGGTGCTGCAAAATCTACCCATTGCAAAAGGCAAATCCATAGAAATAACTGTTAAACATACATTTGTTTTGCCTGCCGCATTTTTGTTAAATTTGCGTGTTTCTGTTGCGCAAACGCCTGTATCGAGTGATGGCACTGTCGCTATAATTTGGATTTTATCACATTTACCGCCTACTTTCACACTGCTTAAATCTTTACCGCAAACTTCTACTACAGGTGCTTTATCGCCAACTTTCAATTCTTTTCCGGTCAAATTTACTGTATTTCCGCCAACTGTTACTGTTGCCATTTTTTCTCCTTAAAAAATTTTTCGCATATTTTAATATTTTTGAATAAATAAAACATAAATTTTTAATCTTGCAGAAATTTAAAATTTTAATGCTATAATTCAATAAAAACAAGGATAAAAATGATACCATTCAGTGATGATGAATTAATTGAACCCGTGCAAAAATCTCTTGATTTAATCAGACCTATGCTTCAAAAAGACGGTGGCGATTTGGAACTTTTAGGTATAAAAAATGCAGTCGTATACGTGCGCTTAAAAGGTGCTTGTCATGGATGTTCAGCAAGCGCGCAAACTTTAAAATACGGTGTGGAAAGACAACTTAAAATAGATATTCATCCTGAAATTTCAGTCGTAAATATCCCGATGGGCGAAAAATTCGAGCTTTAAAATGAAAGATTATAAAAAAACGGCAATTAAATTATTCGAAAAGCACGATTTTGCTGCATCTATGAAATATTTTTCGCTTGCTTACGAAAATGAAAAAGACGCTGAAATTTTGCTTATGATAGATCTTTGCGGGCTTGCTGAAATAGATGTTTTGGAAGCTTTGATGTTTTACGATTTTTTTGAGATAAAAAAATTAAGTATCGTTCAATATCAACAAATTTTAGATTCAATTTTTGAAAAAATAGCTTCACACGGCAGTAATTTTGAAATTCCGAAAGACGCTATAAGTTATGATGATTTTATGAAGCTTGTAGAAAAAAACGGAAATTTTAAAGATGTTTTTGAAAGTATTATGTTCAGCACTAAAATCGTTGTTTCAAGCAAAGGTGATATGTTAAATTTTTTGAAAAAATTGTTTGAAAATGATTATGTTGAAATAGGACTTGCTTATATGGAAAATTTCGCCAAAATTTATATCGGCGATAAAAATTTTGAAGCGATAGTTAAAAAATTTATAAAGAATGTATAAAAATTTAGTGAAGTTTTGATAAAATTATACGAAAATTTAAAGGAACTGATATGAGATTTCTATTTTTATTTTTATCGCTTTCTTTTATCTCTTATGCTGACGATTTTGTAGAAAAAGTGAGTTTAAAAAGTGATTTATGGGGCGCAGGACGTATAGAAAATATTAATTTGTACAATGAAAATTTCGCACCGTTTTTTGTAAATTGGCAAAGTAATCATTATTTTAGTATGCTCGCTATTATTGCTTTGCTTGCTGTAATTACCGCATTTGTTATTCATTATTTAATTATCGGACCGAAAACTTTTTCGCACGACGGCAAAAAGATTTTGGCATTTAAAAGTATAGAAAGACTTGTGCATTTGGCTGCTGCCATATCTTGGATTATTTTAGTGCCGACAGGGCTTATTTTGATGTTCGGCGATACTTTCGGCGGCGGATTTTTTGTTAGATTTTGTAAAAATTTACACGGAATTGCAACTATAATTTTTGCGATTTCGCTTTTGCCGATGTTTTGTTTTTGGTTAAAAAGAATGCTGCCTGCGATTTATGATATCAAATGGTTTATGATTGTGGGGGGTTATTTATCAAAAAATAAAAAGCCTGTTCCTGCAGGAAAATTTAATGCCGGTCAAAAAGCGTGGTTTTGGGTAGCCACAGCCGGCGGCGCTGTTATGATTTGCACCGGCGCTGCGATGTTTTTCTTGGATTTCGATTTGGGCGTGGCTACGTTTTTCGGTTTATCACAAGTCGAAATTTTAAGACTTTCAGCGATTATTCACAATATTTTAGGTGCAGTTTGCGCGACATTTTTGATGGTTCATATTTATATGGCCGTTTTCGCTATAAAAGGTTCAATTCACTCAATGATTACAGGATTTAAAGAAGAAGAGGAAGTATTTTTACTACATCATTTCTGGTATAAAGAGCTTTTACAAAAAGGCAAAATTCAAAAATCGGAATTCGAAAATAAATATTTAGCTTAAAATCAGTAATTTATGCGTCAGCTTCGAGGTTCGAAGAACAAAAAATTAAAGGAAAATTATGCAAATAGATTGTAGAAATTTGGAGTGCCCAAAACCTGTCATAAAAACAAAGGAAACACTAAAAAGTCTTAAAATAGGGCAAAATTTAGAAATTTTAGTAAATTCTAAAACAAGCCTTGAAAATATCTCACGTTTTTTAAATACAAATTCGATGAAATTTGAAGTTAGCGAACTTGACGGTGGAGAATTTTGTATAAAAACTACAAAAATGGACGAATTGGAAGATGAAAATATCGATTTCGCAGTTTGCGACAGTGGCGTAAAAAACGTTAAAAAAGTGATTTTTTTAAATGAAGAAAGTTGCGGTAGCGGTGAAGTCGGCAAAAGTCTGCTTGCAAAATTTTTAGGAACGATAAAGAATCTCACAAATCCGCCAAAAACAATTATCTGTGTAAATAATGCGGTTTTTATGACTACAAACAGGGCCCATGCATGTTATCCGGTTTTAAAAGATTTAGAATCAATCGGAATTGAAATTTTAAGCTGCGGAAGTTGCCTTGAAGCCTATAAACTGGTTGATAAACTTTCAATCGGAAAAATGTCGAATGCATATGAAATAATGGAAATTTTAACTCAAAATGAGGTTCTAAAACTTTGAAATACCGCGATTTTAACCTGACGAAATTTATTAAATCAGCAGGTTGTGCGGCGAAACTGGATCCGGCGGATCTTAACCAAAATGTCGCAAACTTGATAGATAATGATGAACGTTTGCTTTCAAGTACGCATAGCAATGAAGATGCGAGTGTTTTTTCTATTTGCGATTTTACTAATGAAATTTACAACAACTCGATTTTAAACTCAAGCGAAATTTCGCAAAAAAATTCGCCGAAAAATTTCAAATCGGATAAAAACTTATGCAATAAAATTTCGAATTTCGGCGAAATTTCACTTGTTCAAACGCTGGATTTTATTACGCCGCTTGTTGACGATCCGTTTATTTACGGTCAAATTGCGGCTGCAAATTCTATAAGCGATATTTTTGCTATGGGCGCAAAACCTATAAATGCGCTAAATATTGTAGGTTTTGATGAATGTAACTTCGGCGGCGAAATTTTATCTGAAATTTTAGCAGGCGGAAAATCCAAAATAAAAGAAGCAGGCGCCGTTTTGGTTGGCGGGCACACGATAAGATCGGCAGAGACTTTTTACGGACTTTCCGTGACAGGATTAGTTAAAGGACGTGATTTTTGGGCGAATAATACAGCCGTAGCCGGAGATGTTTTAATTCTTACAAAGCCGATCGGTACGGGCATTATCACAACTGCAATAAAATCCAAAATGATTGATTTTAAAGATTTCGAAGATGCCATTGAAAGTATGATCAGTTTAAATTTCAAAGCGTGCGAAATTTTGCGAAATTACGAAATTCACGCTTGCACTGATGTTACCGGCTTCGGGTTTTTGGGACATTTAAGCGAAATGCTGAATAAAAATATCAGTTTTGAAGTTTCATCTCAAAATTTTCATTATTTTAAAAGTGTGAAAAAATGCCTTGAAATGGGACTTATTCCCGGAGGAAGCTATAAAAATTCGGAATTTACAAGTAAATTTTGTGACAAAAAACCGCCGATTGAGCTTTGCGATGCGCAAACCAGCGGCGGACTTTTAGCGGCCGTAAGTGAAAACGAGGTCGCAAAAGTTTTAAATCATTTGCAAAACGAGGGAATTGACGCTTTTTTAGTCGGTTTTGCCGTGCCGAAAAAAGAATTTGAAATTTATATAAAATAGAATTTTCAAAGCTATATCGCTAAAATTTTATTGTATTTTAAAATTCGGTTGAAATTATTGATTTTTTTTGACTTTATGTTTTTATTTTGAAATCGATATATTTATATAAAACAGATTATCATTCACAGTTTTTTAAGTAAAATTTTGCCGATATTGACGTAATTTAACACTATCATAAAACTTAAATTGAATTTATTATTTGATGTATTTTTGCTATAATCAGCAAATGAAAAATCAAATTTTAAAATTCGGCACTTTATTTTTAATTATTTACATAAGCTTCATTGCTTTAGGATATTTATTGGCACGCGGTAATTTCGTAAATCCGCTTGCTGCTAAATTTTTTGTGAAAGATATGATAATTTTATCGCTGTTCTGTCTTGCGGCAGCGGAATTTTGGTTGGAGCGCACTAAATTTTTATTATTTTTCGGCATAATTTTTTTAATGATTTTACTGCCTTATACGCTGAAATTTTTTCAAGGCTCTTCGGGCATTGTGTCGCGCGAAGTAAGCGCGAATTTTGCCGTTTTCAGCTTTTTTGCATTTATTTTAATTGTGATTTTAAATTTTATAAGATTTAAATTTTTACGATTTTTAATTTTATTATTGATTTTATTGTCAGATATTATATTTTTGAGTTATTTTTTTATAACCGGGGCTGTTTTAAGCGACGTTGCAATTATCAGTATGCTTGATACGAATTTTAATGAAGCGACGGATTATATAAAAATTAATTTAAATTTTAAAGTGATTTTGGAAATTTCGGTTTTTGTTTTGCTGCTTGCATTTTTGACTTTAAAATTCAGAAATTTCACTTTAAATAAAAACAAAATTGTATTTAAAATTTCTTTAATCTTAGTAACAATTTTCTATTTTGTATCACAGATGAATTTAAACGAAATGAATTTTTATAAGATACTTTATAAAATGACATTATCTCACATACAATCCGTAAATTCTTATAAAAATAATTATGAAAGTCGTATAAACGGGATTTCGGTTGATAAAAATTCTACCCGAAGCGGACTTTTTGTATTGGTAATAGGAGAAAGTCAAAATAAAAATCATATGAGTGTTTATGGTTATGAAAAACTTACTACACCGCATTTAAACGAACTTGCAAAAACAAAAAATGCATTATTTTTTCAAAATGCATTTTCAAACCATACTCTTACCGCACAAGTTATTTCACAGTTTATTACATCAAAAAATCAATATAACAATATTTCTTTAAAAGATGCCGTTTCTATCATAGAATTAGCAAATTTAGGCGGTTTTGAAACAATTTATCTTAGCAATCAGGCTAAATACGGAACTTTCGGTTCGCCATTATCGGCACTGTTTTTTGATGCGAAACAAAAAATTTGGAGTATAAAAATCGGAATTATTGCCAGAATTGATAATTTTTATCGCCCTGAAGCGCCTTACGATGAGATTTTGTTACCTAAGATAGATGAATTGAAATTTGGCGAGAAAACTCTTTTAATCATTCATCTGATGGCAAATCACTGGATTTATGAAAAACGTTATCCGAAAAATTTTGAAAAATTTGCCTTAAAATACGATAATGCGGTTTTGTATAATGATTTTATCGTGGATAAAATTTTAAAAAAACTTCAAAAATTTCCAAATTTCAAGGCTTTGATTTATTGTTCCGATCACGGCGAAGATATGAAATTTATGCACGATCCTTCCAAATTCAGTGTTTCTATGATAGAAATTCCGTTTTTTATATACTTCAGCGATAATTTTATAATGCAAAACGGGGATATTTTTGCAAATTTAAAAGCAAATGAAAACTCATTTTTTACAAATGATCTGATTTTTGATATGATGAGCGGAATTTTAGGCCTCAAAAGTAAAATATATGAGCCGCGAAATGATATCTCAAACGCGCTTTACGATGATAATAAGAGCAGATTTAAAACAATGAACGCAACAAAAAATTTAATTGAAATTTTAAAATTTTGATATAATTCGCCGAAAATTAAATGAATTTTATGCAAATCAATTTGGAAAAAGTTAAAATTAAACAAGGTCGGAAAAATTTCGGTAGGCGGATTTTTAGCACTTTTTTTGTGTAAATCAAAGGGAATTTTCAAATGTCCGCTTCTAAGATGAGTGGATTTTACGCTGACTACGTTTGATTTTCAATGTTTTAATCTACTTATTTTAATAACGTCAAAGTTGCTTTTATGGCAATTTTCCTGCCATCAGCCAAATAAAACGGGCGAAACTCAGTTTTTCAGCGTCTTTGATGATATATGGTTACCGCTTTGATAAATATTTTTTTAAAGAAGTTAAGGCTGATTTCGGTATTTGCTAGTTAAATTGCGGTGATTTGAGTTTTTTTGGCAAAGCAGGGTGTTTCTATTTTATTAAATGCCGCGTTGAGTGCAGTGGGATAATTTTCGTAGCGTTTCAGTCTGTAAATTTTACCGATGTGGTTATTCCGCGTACTTTTCTATAAAACGTGAAAAAATATTGTTTTTATGTTTTGCGGAAATTTTGCAAAGGCGAAATCGGTATTTATTTACAGCTCGCACCATTTCGGGTTTTTACAAGCACTCATTAAATTTAGCCTGCAGAAGATGTATTTTTCGGTTGCAGAGGTTTTGGCAATGTAAGGGCTATCTTATTTTACATAAATTTTACTGATTTATCTGGATTTAAATCACGCATAAAATTATAATTAAGTTATCTATATTTCAAATTTTATAAAATTGATAAACATATAATCGCTATTGAAAAATGCAAATTTATTTTCATAAAAATATGCAGGCGACATTTTAGATTTACATTATTTTATTTCACAAATGCCGTTAATATTTGAATTTTTTATTATGGAAAATTTGTGCGCATTTGATTTATGCAAACCGTCAATTTAAAGCTTTTCGGTTGCTTTGCTTAAAATTTTATTATTTTAATTTTAAATAAATTTTGATTGTTTTTATAGAAAATATTTTTTTAAATTTTTTATATTTCCGCTTTAAAACAGGATTTATGATAAAAATTTCAAAATTTCAACTTCCAAAATTTCATTTGAAGCTGAAATTTTATCTTTAAAAGAACGGTTGAATGTTCGTTGGCGTTTTGCAAGTTGTGTAGTATGGATTGTGATTAGATTTGCAAGTTTCGCTATTTTAAAAAGTTCAAAATCGTCTGAATTTTTAAATTTTGAATTGAAAAAATATTCAAAATTTTGCGGGCTTATTTCCCAAAATTCCAAAATTTCAGTTTTATTCAAAATTTTTGCTGTTTTTTTTGCCCGTGAAAATTCGCGCTTTAAAATTTCAGCTTCAAATTCTCCTGTATTGTATAAAAGTTCTCCACACTCTTTAAGTCCGATGGAGCCAAGCGGCTTTGCACCGCTGTAATTTTCAAATAAAAATTTCGCTTCATCCAAAATTCCCGCTTCAATCATTTTTGCCGTTCTTGCGGCTATTTTTTGATTTAAAATTTCTTTTTTTGTTGAAATTTCAAAAATCTTTAAATTTTTAATAATCGGCGCGCTTGTATTTTTTGCCAAAAATTCGCTTGGAATCTCGTTTGTAGCGCGATATATGCTATACCATTTTTGCAAGCGATAAGTATCATTTTGACTGAATTTTGCGGCAAATTTCGGATCTTTTTTTTCGGCTATGGCAAAAATTTCGGCATTGTTTAAATCACTTTTAAAATTTGCTATTTTCGGTGCAAGACCGCTTATCATCGCTTTTAGATAAAATCCGCTTCCGCCTGTTATTATTAACGGGACGTTTGCATTTGAGGCAAAATCTTTGGCGCGCTTATATTCTTTAATAAATTCTCCGACGCTGAAATATTCATTCGGTAAAACCAAATCGATTCCAAAATGCCTTGTGCTTGCAAGTTCGGCTTTATTCGGTTTTGCACTTGCGATATCGATTTTTTTGTAGATACTGAGCGAATCAAGGCTTAAAATTACGCCGTTTTTTTCATTCGCGATTTTTATGGCAAGATCGCTTTTGCCGCTTGCTGTAGTGCCGATAAGAGCCAATTCTTTAAACAAATTTATTTCCTATGAAACTATTATTTTTGACAAAAATTTTATCATATAATAGATTTTTTGCAAAATTTATAAATTTTACTGAAATTTTATATAAATCTCGCAAAAATAATTAAACGGCGGCAAAATTTCGGCAAAAAAATCGTTTTATTTTATGATGAAAAATGCATTCGATTTTTGGAAAATCTTATCTTTTGCGCGCCTGTCATAAAAATACAGTAAAAATTTCGTGATTAACATCAAAAATTACAGGATCTGTTTGCAGTCAGGTTTTTGAAGCACAAGATAAAACGGATTATTTTTAATTACAACGTAAAACGTCAAATTATGCAAGTTTTGTTAAAGATGGTTAAAATGATAAATTTTTTCATATTTTTAAAATGGTAAAAACGATACAGCGTAAAAATTTGATTTAAAATCATAAATAAAATTTTTATAGAAATGCCTAAAAAATCGCCACTTTTTTATTATGGCGCTTATAGGAATGATAAAGTTTTTAAACGAAAAAACAAAATTTTATGAAATTTAAGCTTTGCCAAAAAGCTGATTGTCGTTTTCAAACTTATCTAAAAATTTTTCTTTAAAAAGCGGAATTTCATATATAAAAGTTGAGCCCGCGCCGAAATTTGAAATTACATTTTTTTTGATTTTGTATTTATCGCAAATATTTTTTACAATCGCCAGTCCAAGTCCGAAGCCGCCGCTGCTGAGATTTTCTCTTTCGTATCTTTTCCATATTTTTTTAGTATCTTTTATGCCGATTCCATTATCTTTTACGCAAAATTTCGCGAAATTTTCATCATTTGCAAGCGAAATTTCAATTTTTCCGTTTTCATTTGTATATTTTATAGCGTTATTTATCGTGTTGTCGATTAAGCGCGTAAGTTCGATTTCGCTGATAAAAATTTCTAAACCCGGTTTAATTCGGCTTGAAATTTTGATATTTTTTACATTTGCCATTATGTGCGAGAATTTTATTCTATCATTTAAAAATTTGCTTATATTCATTCGCTTCGCTTTAAAGTTTATATGTCTGTTTTTTATGAAGTATTCCACGTCTTCGTAGGTCAGTTTCATCTGTTTTAGAGCTGATTTGATACGGTGAGTATATTTATTGTGAATTTGAAGCATTTCTATATTTATCATCGCCACGCCAAGCGGAGTTTTCAGTTCGTGCATACAATCATTGAAAAATCTTTTGGCTATATCTTCTCTTTCCTGATAAATGATTTCCGTTTTGTTGTATATAAATTTCAACAAAAACGCACTTAAAAAAATTGCTGAAATTTCAAAAACCAAAAGCCAAAATTTAAAACCGAAAAACTGGAAAACAATGCACGCCTGCAAAATAATAATACAAAAAAGCCCGTAAAATGCCAATTTTAAATTTTTAAACATTGATTTTATATCCTAATCCGCGACTTGAAATAATTAAATTTTTAGCGGTTTTGGCGCGTATTTTTTGTATATGCACACGCACATCGATATCTTTTCCGTTTTCTCCCCAAATTTCATCTATCAGCTCTTCCGTGCTTACAAATTTATAGCTATTTGCAAGTAAAAATTCCAAAATTTCAAGTTCTTTTGCGGAAAGTGAAATTTCGTTTTCATTAAATTTTAAAATTCTTTCGTTGGGATAAAATTTGAAATTATCAGCTATAAGCACGAAATTTTCGCCGTTTGCATAATGCTTTTTTATAGGTTCCTTTACGCGAAATTTAAGTTCCGCCAAATTAAACGGCTTTTTCAAATATTCGTTACAGCCAAGCTCATAACCTGTCGCCAAATCTTCAATCGCAGTTAGTGATGTCATCATCATCGTCGGCGTTTTAAGCCCTATATTTCTTGCGTATTTCAGTACTTCAAAACCTGAAATTTCAGGCACTTTTACGTCCAAAATTAAAAGATGATATGAATTTTTTGCGATTTTGGTGCAAGCTGTTTCACCGTTGCCAGCTTCGTCAACTTCGTAACCAAGAGAACTGAGATATTCAGCTACGCTTATGCGGTAGCTGAAATCATCTTCAAGAAGTAAAATTTTCAATTTCCGCCTCCGTTTTAAAGTGGCGGAAATTTTTAAAATTTACGCCCCTATGCAAATTTGTCCGGCATAGACGATATAATATCTTAGCAAAACTACACCTACTAAAACTACAAGTGAATTTAGCACGATAAAAGTCGGTTTGTATACATGATTTTTAAGAGCTGTTGCCGCTATTATTATAGGGACAATAAGTCCGATTCCAATAACTCCGATCCATAAAATTTTGCCGAAATATTCATGGTTCAAAGCTTGAGACGCGGCTACAGCTGAAATTCCTCCTTCAAAATACATACCGATAAATAAAATAAATAAAATCGGAATTTCAAAGAATATCGCTCTTAAATCAAGCATTAAAAGGTATTTTATACTATCTTTATTTAATGAGCCTTTAAAAAACCACATACCGATTAAAATATTTGCCGCAATTCCGCTTGAAAAGCCGGACAGCAAAAACAAAATCGGTAAAATAGGTGTATTCCAAAGAGGAAGTTTTGCTACCGCCGATAGCAAAAATCCTGTGTAAATTCCCACACAAATCGCCAAGATAAAAAGTATATATTCCATTTTTTTGGCAATACCGGAAAAAGAGCGAATAAATTTTGTAACGGGTTTTAAAAAAGCCAGAATTTTTGAATTTTCTATCTCTTTTTCAAAAATTATAATTGCAAACAAAAATGCAAACGGCGTATAAATCAATAAAAACAATACACCAAGACTCATAACCGATAGAAAGTTATATTTTATTAATAATATATAAAACGTAAACGGTTTTCCAAGATCCGCAATTAAAAGAAATAAACCGATACAAATAGCTATAGGACCGATAAGTGCGCCTGCTTTTACCATAGCGTCCCAAATGGATCTTGTGTTGTTTTCGTGTCTGTTCCATTTTACAAGCAACGCTACCATTACGGAGCCTGCGCTAAGTCCGGCTAAAAATAGATATAAAACAATCGGCCAAGACCAATAAATGGCTTCAAATTGCGCCATGCTTCCCCACATATTATTCATATCGTCCCCCTTTTTTATTTTTTATAAAGACCAGGCTCGGATGAGTTCCGAATTCCGCTTTCGGATATTCAACCGCTTCTTTTGAAAGAACTTTGCTTACTTTGCTATTTTCATCGTTTATATCACCAAAAATAAGTGCATCTGTCGGACAAACACTGACACAGGCGGGTTCTAATCCTAAAGATGTACGGTTTTCAAAGCAAAATGTACATTTTCCAATCTCATTTGTAATCGGATCTACAAATCTTGCGTCATAAGGACAGGCTAAAATGCAGTATTTGCAGCTTACACAAAGATTATGATTTATCAAAGTTATTCCATTTTCGGTTTTAAAACTTGCTCCTGTCGGGCACACTTCTACACATGGACTGTTTTCGCACATTACACAGCTATGCCTTGTAAAATCGGTTTTCAGTTTCGGAAAAATACCTTTCATTTCGGCATGTACCTGCACACGATAAACACCGTCCGTTACATTATTTTCATTTCGGCATGCGACAGAACATGCTTGACATCCGATACATAAATTTTCATCGTGAATCATTACAAATTTTTTCATACTATGCCCCTTATAACTTTATAATATCAACGCCAACATTTGTTACCATTGTGCCGCAAATTTTACCGTCTGCAGGATTTAATAAAATACTGTCATTTATGCCTTTGCTATTTGCGCGACTCATTTGCGGCGTGTCATGTCCAAATCCGTGATATACAAAAAGCGTATCTTCGCGAATCCCTTCCGTTACAAAAATTTTACCTTTTGCTTCGCCGAATTCATTTTTAAGCATAACTTCATCGCCTGTTTTTAATCCTTCGCGTTTTGCGGCTTTTGTATTTATCCAAATCGGAGATTCGCTCATCATATCATTTAAAATTTTGATATTATGCGTATGACCATTTGTATGAATAGGCGTTTTTCCGCTTGTAATGCAATATTTGTGAGAGCCGAATACATCCATATCTTTTGCATTTAAGCAACCTTCTCCAGGAAATCTCTCTTCTACATCGGCTAAAAAGAGTTCAATTTTTCCGCTTGGAGTTTTAAATTTTATTTGAGAGCTCATGATTCCGTTCTCATCTACAAATTGTGCTGCTGAGGGATAAACTTCTATAAATTTTGATACAAACTCGGGTTCTGCATAATAAAGTTTCGGAACTTTGTAGCCGACATATCCTTTTTTTATCAGGTTTGCCAGCAAATCTGCGTTTCCTTTGGCTTGAATCATACGAAATTCATCAATATTTTTCCATTTATAAAGTTCGTCAATTTTCATAATTCTTGCAAGTTCGCGGAAAATTTCATATCCGCTTTTTGTATCGCCGATCGGCTCTATTGTTTTTTGACGCATATAAAATCCGGGAGCGGTTCCTGATTTGTCCATAATACTTTCATCACGTTCCAAATATGTACTTTCTGGCAAAACTACATCGGCGTATTTTGTAAAATCATTCATATAAATGTCAATTGAAACTATAAAATCAAGTTTGTTTATCGCTTTTATTTGATTTTTTACGTTTGCAACGTTTATCAGGCTATTAAATCTGGTATTGACCCAACCTTTGACAGGATACGGTTTCTCGTTTAAAATTGCCGGAACTATATCCATTAAATACCGTGTTTGCGAGGTATAAAAAAGTGTTTTCCGTCTTCACCGCTTCCGTCGATTCTTTTGCCTTTCGGTATTTTGAAATCTTTGTCCGGATTTGTGATTGTCGGAAATTTATCTTCACCGATCAGTTTGTTAAAAACTCCTGATCCTTTTTTAAAGAAAATTCCGCCTTTCTTTTCCACATTTCCCATTAAGGCATTTGCTATGCAGATTGCTCTTGTTCTTTGATATTCAGCTCGTGTTGTTGTAGTTTTATGACCCCAGTCAATTATTACGGCAGGAGCTTTCTGCCAAATTTCATTTGCTATCCGCTCAACCGTTTCGGCTTTAATTCCCGTTATTTTTTCTTGCCATTTCGGTGTTGAATTTTTGGTTGCTTCGATTACGTGCTCAATTCCTATCGTGTAATCTTCTATAAATTTTTTATCATATTTTCCGTCTCTTAACCAAACGTGAATTAATGCCATTACAAAAGCCAAATCAGTTCCCGGTTTTATAGGAAGCCATTCATCGGCTTTTGCAGCTACAACGCTAAATCTCGGCTCTAAAACTACAAGTTTCGTATCTTCTTTTTTTGCAAATTTCGCTAATTTTTTTGTATTTGATATATCAATTCCTTCAAATAAATTATGTCCGAAATTTATGATATATTTCGATTCTGTAAAATCTCGCGTCATACCGCCGCCAAAAGTGTGAGAAAGAACCGTATTGTAAGTTATAGGGCAGCAGGACCAGTGCGAAAAGATATTTTGGCTTCCGTAAGCACATGCAAAATTTGTCATTTGACTATGACTTTCACCGGCTTTTGAAGTAAAAATTACGCTTTGCACGCCATATTTTTCTTTTATTTCATTTAAATTTTCGGCTACTAATTCAAGCGCTTCATCCCAACTTGCTTCACGCCATTTTCCTTCGCCTCTTTTTCCGGTGCGAATTAACGGTTTTATCAATCTTTGTTCGTCATAAACCTGATTAAAACCGCTTCCGCCGCGCGCGCATACAGACGTTTTGTTTGAATTGAAATTCGGGTTTCCGCTTATAAATACGCCTTTTTTGTCGACTATTTTTGCCGTTATTGCACATCTACTGGAGCACATTTCACAAATACTGTAAACAAATTTTTCGCCGCCGTTTGCCATATTTGTAGCTATTTGATTTGCATTCAGATTAAGACTTGCCAGAGTGCCCACCGCAACGCTGCCTTTTAAGAAATTTCTTCTACTTTTATCCATAAAATCTCCTTTATGAAAAAAATTTATATGATTTTAAAATTTCAATGTAAAATGTGTGTTAAATTCAAAAAAATACAAGAGCAATGATATATAAAATTTTATAAGGTTTATAGATTTATATAAATTTTGAAAGTAAAATTATGCTAAAATAACAAAATTTAAAAATTTTAAGGAGGAAATATGAGAAGTGATGTAATCAAAAAAGGTTATATAAGAGCGCCGCACAGATCGCTTTTGCGTGCTACCGGTTTAAAAGACGATGATTTTAAAAAGCCGTTTATCGGTGTTTGTAACAGTTTTGCAGAAATTATTCCGGGACATTTTTTCTTAAATAAATTTGCCAAGATTATAAAAGATGAAATCAGAAAAAACGGCTGTGTGCCGTTTGAATTTAACTGTATAGGCGTGGATGACGGTATAGCGATGGGGCATGACGGAATGCTTTATTCGCTTCCAAGTCGTGAAATAATCGCAAATTCCGTTGAAACTATGATGAATGCTCATAAGCTTGACGCACTTATTTGCATACCGAATTGTGATAAAATCGTACCGGGAATGATAATGGGAGCACTTCGTGTGAATGTGCCTACGATTTTTATAAGCGGCGGACCGATGGCAGCAGGTCGCGGTAAAAACGGAGAAGCGCTTGATTTAAACTCAACTTTTGAAGCCGTGGGCGCATATGAAGTTAAAAAAATTAATAAAAAAGAGCTTCACGATATCGAGTGTGCTGCATGTCCAGGAGCCGGAAGCTGCAGCGGAATGTTTACAGCAAATTCCATGAATACTCTTTGCGAAGCGATGGGAATAGCTTTAAAAGGAAACGGCACAATTTTGGCGATGACGAAAAATCGCAAAAAACTTGCTAAAAAGGCGGCAAGAAGAATTTGTGAAATCGCCCTTGATGATAAATTTAAAATTCGAAATATAATAAATAAAAAAGCGGTTGAAAATGCTATGGTAGTGGATATGGCGATGGGCGGAAGCTCAAATACTATTTTACATATGTTGGCAATTTCAAGGGAGGCCGGTTGCGCGCTTGATATAAAAGAGTTAAACGAAATCAGCAAAAAAACGCCTCACATCGCAAAAATTGCACCAAGCAAGCCTGAAATTCATATGCAAGACGTTCATAACGCAGGCGGAATAAATGCAATAATGAATGAGGTAAAAGATTTACTTCATTTAGATAATCTTACAGTTACAGGAGAAACTTTAGGCGAACGCATAAAAGGCGCAAAAATCAAAGATGAAGACGTTATTCATAAAGTGGAAAATGCCTATTCGAAAGTTGGAGGTTTGGCTATTTTATTTGGAAATCTAGCGGAGCAGGGCTGTGTTATAAAAGCGGCCGGAATTATAGGCTCTAGAAAATTTAGCGGAAAAGCGATCTGTTTTAACTCGCAAGATGAAGCAATAGAAGGAATTTCCGGCGGAAAAGTAAAAAAAGGCGATGTTGTCGTCATTCGCTATGAAGGTCCGAAAGGAGGCCCGGGAATGCAAGAGATGCTAAGTCCTACAAGCTTAATTGTAGGTCGTGGGCTTGGAGCGGATGTGGCTTTGATTACCGATGGTCGTTTTAGCGGTGCTACAAGAGGACTTTGTATTGGACATGTAAGCCCTGAAGCTGCCGAAGGCGGTATGATAGGACTTTTAAAAGATGGCGATATAATTGACATAGACGTTGATAATTTCTCTATAAATGTACGCTTAAGCGAAGATGAAATCGCTGAGCGAAAAAAAGAATTTAAATACGGCGGTAAAAAAGTGCAAAGCAGGTGGCTTCGCCAATATCAAAAACTTGTAACAAATGCAAGCAACGGAGCAATTTTAGAAGCGTAAAAATTATAAATGTTAAATAGCTATCTAAAAAATATTGAAGATGAAAATTCATTTTTAGAATGTATATACTTATCAAAATTTGATGAATTGGAGAAAATCTTTAATTCATCAAATTTGTCAAATGTAGAAAAATTTTATATTCACCATATTTTCAAAAATCAAAATTTTAAAAAGCGAAAATTTTGAGAATTTTCAAAATTTAAAATTTCTAAAAGAAAATATTATTGAAATTTTATCGTATTTGCAAAAAATAGGTATTGATAATGTAAAATTAAATTTTAAAGAAAAAATTAAAAATCAAATTTTACTTTTAAATAAGCAAAGAAAAATTTTGTTAAAAGAACTTTTGATTGTACCTATCCAAGAAAAAGCATCCTTAACACTTTCTGGAACATTTGTTTGATTGCCATCTGACATAATTAATCCTTTTATGAAATATTTTAATTACATAATGTATGTTAAAGTCAAAATATCAAATTTAACCTTACCAAACCTATCTTTTAATTCTTTATTTGCTTCAACCGATACTATATATTTATCGTTTTTAAATATATAGTATTTTTTAAATCTAAATAGATTTAGTATGAAAAACATAGTTGTGATTATAAGCTTAAATGCAAAAATTAGTGGCAAAAGTATTATATTTTCAAATTTATCATTAAAATTTTTATAATTTGGCTTATAATTTTTTGCTTCTCCATTTAATGGAAAAAATCCATAAGAAATTTCTAATTTATCATTAAAATCAAGCTGTATAATGTAATCTATAGCCTTAGAAAAATTAGATTTACGCTTATAGTCGTTGCAAATCAAGTAGTTATCATGAATACTAATGTAAATTTTACGCTTACTATCAATAAATAATAATATATAAAAATAAATACCTCCAAGTATTCCTATTATGCCACAAACCAAAGCCCCTTTTCTTATATACTCATCAAACATATCTGGCTGCGACTCAAGACTACTGATAGTCAAATATAAAAACAGTGGAACAAAAATTGTGATATTTATAAAATTTATTTTAATTTTATGTCTATTTTCTACAAAAATCGGCTCTTTATCATAGTCTCTTGTGGTGGGTTGCTTTAAAAGATCTTGAATTCTTGCTTGCTCCTGCCTTTGTTTTTTATCTATTTTTGCATTCACTCTTTTTTCAAATAGCTTAACATAGAGCCAGTAAAAAACCAGCACGATAAAACCATAAATTCCAAAACAAAACATAATAAATATGGCGTTCATTTAAATACTCTTTTTTTATTTAAAAGAATAAAAAATTTATTATTATTCAAAATTTACCCTTTCTTCTTGTGTATCGGTTTTGTGTTTTATTATATTGAAATTTAAAATGTAATAAAATACAAATCGGTATTATAATTAGTTTAAAAAATTAAATACTATCTTACTATCATTTTATTAACTAAATATTTGTAAATTTCCACTGTTTCTTTTACCTATAAATTCTATAAAATTTCCGTCTTTTTCATTTGAATATGAGTTTAAATCTTGTATGATTTTATTTACATCATTTAAACTTAAAATTTCATCTTCAGAAATTTTGTTTATGTAGGTCATAGGATTTGAAGCATTTATGTCGATTTTATTTAAATCGTAAGTTTGAATATATCTTGCAAATTTAGGATACATTTTCATACAAAAATCTTTTGTAGTTTGATTGTTTTGTTCTAACTCTTGTATCATAAATTCTTTTTGGGTTATTTTGGGATTTTTTATAACCTTGCCGTATTTTTTATATAATGATCTGCCGCTTCCTGCAACCGATAAAAATTTGTTAATATATGCTGCATTTTGGGGAATTTTTATTTACGGCGTCTTTTTTTGTTTTATGATTTTTTAATTTTATTCCAATTTTTATATTTACCGTAAGTTTTCAAAATCTATCATTATTAAGCGATTTCTTTGGATTATTATTGTCGTTATTATGTCAATTTTTGTTACCGTGCATTTTTTGTCAAAATTGCCCATATATTTTCAAAATTTAATAATTAATTATTCCGATTACTTCATCAGTTTGAGTGATAAATTGATATATTTATTTTATACTTATTTATTCGGTAGTTTTTTGTTTTTATTGTTTTTAGGTTTAATTAAAAAATCTTTTTATGCTTTTGCAGCATTTTATTACATGTTCTTTTTTGAAATATTATTTTTATTGATTTTTTTAAAATATTTAAGTTTTTATATTCTTTTAGCGTTTATTTTGCTCGGGTTTTTTAATTACGTTTTAGCAACAGATAAAAAATTCGATTATAAATCATCAATTGTTTTATCATGTTTTTTTATTTTTTTATTATCATTGATATTTTCTTCGAAGATTGCAGGAATTTCTTATATAGCGAACTATTATGAAGATTACAAAATAGAAAATAAAGGCTTTTTAGATCAAGATTTAATGGAAGTCATAAAAATAATTGATTGCAAAAAATTAGAAATACCGTCAAAAGACGATATTTTAAAATATAAAAGAACTTGCGTTTCAAGCTACGATGAAAATAATACGCTATTTAAAAATTTGTTGTTTCGCACAAAATTTGACGATAGATATTATTTTAAAATAGATTTTAATCAAACTTTGCAAAAAGATTTTGTTGTAAATAAAGTTTTTGTAAAATAACCAAAAGCTATTTTACAAAATTCTTAGCTTTCTTTATAAATTTTATCTTCAAATATAAACTTATGCTCTTCCGGCAAAGCTTCGAAAATGGCATAAGCAAGTTTTCTTATTTCCCAAAGAGCGGATTTGCTTGTGCGAAGTGAAAGAAAATTTTGCAAGGATCGCGCATTTATCGTCCAGGTAAGTTCCGTTTTGTAACTTTCAGGCAAACAATATTTTGCGATATCAAGGCTTACGTTTGTATTTAAAATTTTGCGTAAATTTTCAAGTGCGGTAATAGAAGCTTTATCAACGTCGGAATTTCCCGTAAAAACCAGATATTTTTCGGCTCGCTTTAAGTCATCCGCGATAAATTCCTGCTCGTTTTTTAACTCTTTTAATGTATACCTTGTAGATTTTACGCTAAGACTCGCCATTCTGTGGCGTGCCAACTCTTGCAAAAGTGCGCGCGAAATTTCTTTTATATAAAAATTATAACTTAAATGTTCCAATGTGGAAGCGTGTTTGAATTTATTGCCGACTCTATCTATGAGCTCACAATCTTTTTCACCGCCATTATCGCCTTTTGCGAAACTTTGCCAGCAAGTTCTTGTAGCGTGTGCACAAACCCAAAGCGGCGTGAAATTTAGAAGTTTTATCTGCATTTTATGCCTTATTTCAAAAAAAAATTTACTATAATATAACTGAAATTTGCAAAAAAAACAATATAACGGAAAATTATGGAAGAAGTAATAAAATTAGTTAAAAAATAGGAGAAAAAGAGATGCGAAAAGCAATTTTTTTGTATCTTTGATATACGTTATTATGCTTGTAGGATCGATTTTTTTAAGTAATCTTTTGATTTCTATTGCAGTGTTTCTTTTAATTATCATGACAGGAGAAATTTTTGGTTCTTATATTATTGAATATAACGATATTTTAGACAGCATAAAATTTAATAAAAAATTTAAAGTTTACGGCAGCGACTAATTTGAGACGCGTTTTTACTAAGTTACAGCTTTATGGACAGAATTTAAACCTAAAAAAGAAAGAAATTTTGCTTTTATATTTGACGATAATAACTTTTATATTTTTATAAAAGATAAAAAATAAATCTAAAGGAAATTTGTTTAAAGATGACGCAAATAACGAAATTACAAAGCAAATTAATGGCGAAATTTCAGAATTTTTATCTATCATAAAAGTTTTGAGTTTAACCGTTAAAATTTATAAATGATTTAAACATTAATAAAAGCGTTATCGGCGCCTACGCAAATCAACGGCTTTAGATGTTTAATTTGGCAGAGAAGAATTTTAACCGCAAACAAGACAGGAAAAATAAGCTCCGCGCTGATTTAAATTAATAATTGTTATTAAAATAATTTATTCGTTTAATTAAAAATTATATAATCTCTTTAAATTATTTTAAGGAGAAGATATGTCAAGTTTAGAAAAAAAATACGATCTGTTTATTAATGGAGAGTTTGTAAAATCAAGCTCAAATGAGACAATAGATGTCTTTAATCCATCAAACGGAAAAATGCTTTCTACTATCACGGATGCCACAAAAGAGGATGTCGATAGCGCTGTAAAAGCGGCTAGAAAAGCTTTTAATAAATTTAAACATTCTACTGTAAATGAACGCTCGATCATACTGAATAAAATAGCTGATATTATATATGAAAACAAAGAATTTTTGGCAAAAGTTGAAACTATGGATAACGGAAAACCGATTAGAGAGACTTTAAATGTTGATATTCCTTATGCAGCTGAGCATTTTAGATATTTTGCCGGTGTTATTTTAGGCGAAGAGGGAAGTGCAAATGTTTTAAACGAGCAGCTTTTAAGTGTGGTTTTAAGAGAGCCGATTGGCGTTGTAGGACAGATAGTTCCTTGGAATTTTCCATTTTTAATGGCAGCTTGGAAACTGGCTCCTGTTATTGCAGCCGGTGATACAACTGTATTTAAACCGTCAAGTGAGACAAGTCTAAGCATTTTGGAGCTTATGAAACTTATCAAAGATGTGGTGCCAAAAGGTGTTGTAAATGTGATAACAGGAAGAGGAAGCAAATCGGGCGAATGGCTAAAAGAGCATCCCGGTATTGATAAGCTTGCATTTACAGGCTCAACAGCAGTCGGTAGAGATGTAGGAATTGCAGCGGCTAAAAGAATTATACCTGCGACTTTGGAGCTTGGCGGAAAAAGTGCAAATATAATATATGCTGATGCCGACATAGAAAAAGCACTTGATGGTGTTCAAATGGGAATTTTATTTAATCAAGGACAAGTTTGTTGCGCAGGAAGCAGGATATTTGTAGAAGAGGGCATTTACGATGAGTTTATAAAAAAGGCGGTCGAGAAGTTTAAAAATATAAAAGTAGGAGATCCGCTTGATAAAAATACTCAAATGGGTTCTCAAATCAATAAAAAACAAGCTGATAAAGTGCTTCATTATATAGATATCGCCTTGGAAGAGGGCGCAAAAATCGTAGTTGGCGGTAAAAGATCAGCTGCCGGAGAAGCATTTATAGAGCCTACTTTAATTGTAAATGTAACAAATGATATGAGAGTAGCACAAGAAGAGATTTTTGGGCCTGTTGGCGTTGTTATTAAGTTTAAAAACGAAGATGAACTTATAAAAATGGTAAATGACAGCGAGTATGGTTTAGGCGGCGGTGTTTTTACAAAAGATATTACAAAAGCGTTAAGAACGGCAAGAAGTATGGAAACCGGAAGAGTTTGGATAAACTGTTACAATCAAATTCCGGCAGGTGCTCCGTTTGGTGGATATAAAAACTCTGGTATCGGCAGAGAAACTCATAAAATGATACTGAATCATTATACTCAAGCTAAAAATATTATGATTGATCTGACAGGTAAAACATCGGGTCTTTACTAAAATTAAGCCCCATAAATTCGGGGCTTTTAAATTTCTTATAAAATCTTTTCTACATAATAACATTTTTGCTAAAAAATCTTTTATGGTATGAAAAGCTGTTTTAAAAACATAATTTATGTAATTTAATTACCGCATTAGACATTCAAAGTTTTTAAGAATTTTGTCAATATTTCAAATTTTATTGATAAAATTTCATAAAAAATGAAGTATATAAATATCTCATATACTTCATTTTTTTAAAGCAAAATTTGGCAATTTATTGTATTTTATTTCAAGCATTACAAAAATACCGCAAATATTACACCAAAAACAATTAACGGTATGTTAAAAAATATAAACGTAGGCACGCAAGTATCCCAGACATGATTGTGATTTCCATCAGCGTTTAATCCGGAAGTAGGTCCAAGGGTGCTGTCGCTTGCCGGGCTTCCTGCGTCTCCGACGGCCGCCGCGATTCCTATAAGTAAAATTGTAGCCGGAATGCTAAAGCCAAGCGTGCTTGCAAGCGGACAATAAATCGCTGCAATTATTGGAATTGTACCGAAGCTTGTGCCGATTCCCATTGTTACAAAAAGACCTATTACAAGCATTAAAATTGCGCCACCAAGTTTTCCGTTAGAAAAAGAAGCCGCTAAATTGACAAGTTCGTTTATTCCGCCCGTTTCACGAATGACTGCGCCGTAACCTGCCGCTACCAGCATAATAAAAGCTATAAAGCCCATCATATGTACGCCGCCGTTAAAAGTTTCATCCATTTTTTTATACTTGATTCCTCCGGTTAAAATCATAGCGATAATTCCTATTAGCGCAGCCAACGGCATTGATGAAGATAAAAGTTGCACGATAAAAGTTGCCGTAACTCCAATTAGCACACCAAATTCTTTATATGTCATTTTCGGTTTTTCATAATTTATTTTTTCATTTTCGGTTTGATTGTTTTGCTTATATTCTCTAGGTTTTCTAAAATACCAAACGGCAAGAATAAGCCCAAAAATCATAGGAATCGCTGATAGCCACATAACAGAGCCGATATCGCTAATTGCGACATTTATTCCATTGTGTTGCAATTCTTTTTGTATAAGTCCGAAAAATATCAATCCAAAACCGAGCGGCAAAGAAATATACGGCGTTTGAAGAGCAAATGTAAGAGCGCAGGCTACGGCGCGTCTGTCGATTTTCAAACGATTCATCACGCTAAGAAGCGGTGGAATTAAAATCGGTATAAAAGCAATATGAACAGGTATTAAATTTTGCGAAAAACATGAAAAAAATGCTATTGAAAATATAAAAATATATTTTTTGCCGGTTATTATAGAGGCTACAAAATTTACTAGAATTGTCGTAAGATTTGTTTTCGAAATCGCTGTTGCAATTACGCCAAGAAGTATATATGAAAGCGCGGTTTCCAAATTTCCACCCATTCCGTCTATGAAAAGAGATAAGGCTTTGTCCAATGGAATCGAACTTAAAAACGTAGCAATCATTGCAGAAATCAAAATCGAAAGCATCACATTACATCTTAAAAGGCATAGTGCCATCATCACGATTATACTCACTAAAACAGGATTTGTCAGCATTTTTTTCCTTAAAATTTAAAATTTTCGCGAAGAGTATAACGAAATTTAACTAAAATTACGAAATTTCAGTTTAAAAAATATTATGAAATAATTTCCTGTTTGTCAGTAAAGTTGAAATAATGCTTTTATTATAAAATTTCGACATAAAGCGCCAAACAAAACAAACTAACAATTTACTAACGGTTAGTATAAAAACGTTTTTATGTGATTACCATCGGTAAAGAAAAATATTTTTTTAATTAAATATTTCAATGAATGTTTAAGACTGACGAAAATTTTTAAAATATTTTATAAGCAAAATTTTTGTATAATCATAAGTTTTAATACACAGGAGAAAAATTTGGAAAATATACGAAATATTGCAGTTATTGCGCACGTAGATCACGGAAAAACGACAATTGTAGACCAACTTTTAAAGCAATCAGGAACTTTTAATGATCACGAAGTCGTAGGCGATCGCGTGATGGATAGTAACGATATAGAAAAAGAGCGTGGAATTACTATTTTATCAAAAAATACTGCCATTAATTATAATGGCGTTAAAATCAATATCATAGATACTCCGGGTCACGCCGATTTTGGCGGAGAAGTAGAACGCGTGCTAAAAATGGTTGATGGCGTTTTGCTTTTGGTTGACGCACAGGAAGGCGTAATGCCTCAAACTAAATTCGTCGTTAAAAAGGCGCTTTCTTTAGGTTTGCGTCCGATTGTCGTAATAAATAAGATTGATAAACCGGCTGCAAATCCTGACAAAGTAATAAATGAAATTTTTGATCTTTTTGTAGCGCTTGGCGCAAATGATGAACAACTTGATTTTCCGGTTATTTATGCGGCTGCAAAAAACGGTTATGCAAAATATGCTTTAGACGATACAAATAACGATATGAAACCGTTATTTGAGACTATTATAGCCCATGTGCCAAGTCCTAGCGGAAAAGATGAAAATCCTTTGCAACTTCAAGTTTTTACGCTTGATTATGACAATTATGTAGGTAAAATCGGCATTGCAAGAATTTTTAACGGCAAAATTTCAAAAAATCAGAATGTAATGCTTATAAAAGCCGACGGCACAAGACAAACCGGAAGAATCAGTAAGCTTATCGGCTTTTTGGGACTTCAAAGACGTGAAATAAACGAAGCAGGAGTTGGTGACATCGTAGCAATTGCCGGATTTGATGCGCTTGATGTAGGAGACAGTATAGTAGATCCAGCACATCCTAAACCGCTTGAAGCTTTGCATATCGAAGAACCGACTTTAAGCGTAATTTTTAGCGTAAATGATGGACCTTTGGCAGGAACGGAAGGAAAATTTGTAACTTCAAATAAAATTGACGAACGTTTGGAAAACGAAATGAAAACAAATATTGCCATGCGTTATGAAAATGTAGGAGAAGGAAAATTTAAAGTAAGCGGCAGAGGCGAACTTCAAATTACAATCTTAGCTGAAAATATGCGTAGGGAGGGCTTTGAATTTTGTCTTGGAAGACCCGAAGTTATTGTAAAAGAAATAAATGGCGTAAAATGTGAACCTTTTGAGCATTTGGTTATTGACGCGCCTGATGAGTGTACCGGAGTTGTTATTGAAAAGCTTGGTAAACGCAAAGCCGAAATGAAAACAATGGTTCCTACGGGTGATGGCCAAACACGCCTTGAGTTTGAGATTCCGGCGCGCGGATTAATAGGCTTCAGGTCTCAATTTATGACGGATACAAAAGGCGAGGGCATTATGAATCATAGCTTTTTGGAATTTCGTCCTATGATAGGAAATGTCGAGCATAGAACAAACGGTTCATTGGTAAGTATGGAAAACGGTGTTGCGCTTGCTTATTCTCTTTGGAATCTGCAAGATCGCGGAGTTCTTTTCATAGCACCACAAGCTAAGGTTTATATAGGTATGATAATTGGTGAGCATAGTAGACCGAACGATTTGGACGTAAATCCTATCAAAGGCAAAAATCTTACAAATGTCAGAGCTAGCGGAAGTGATGACGCGATAAAATTGGTTCCGCCAAGAATTTTAAATTTGGAGCGAGCGCTTGAATGGATTGAAGAAGACGAGCTTGTTGAGGTTACGCCGCAAAATATTCGTGTTAGAAAGCGCTATTTGGATCCTATTACACGCCGTAGAATGGCAAATAAAACAAAATAATCTTCTAAATTTCGGTGAAATTTAAAAATTTCAAACGATTTTAAAAATTTCGCCGAAGTTTCATCTTTTTATATTTTAATTTAAAATTTTACGTATTTGCAGTTGGTATAATTTCAAAAGTTTTAAGAAATAATTTATTATCAGTTAAACCATAAGTTTCAAAAGTGCTTTAAGATGGTAAACGCAAAATGACAAAGCATATAAAAATATTTAAATAAATTTTATAAGAAAGAAAAAATAATTTTAATAAATAAAATATAGCAAAGAGCCGTAGATAAATACATTTATAAGATTTTGCAATTGACTTAAGTTTTTCAAATTTTTTAGTAAAATATTATTTCTTTACTAAATAACTGTATTTTAAAACTGATTTATGGCTCTTTTTTGGCTCCGCTTCGTCATTTTTATATATAAAAGATAAAAAATCAAAATTGTTTAATTTAAAAAAAATATTATGAAATTTAGTTTTTCTTAACTAATTTAAAACCAAATTTTATTAGATTAAATAGTAAATTTATATCTATTTTTGAGTTTAAATTTATGCTTATCGACTAGAGTTTTATGTATACGATACACAGGAATATTTGCTTATTATCTCTTAAAATTATACTCAAAGTGGACTCGCATTTTAGATTTATAATCCAAATTCGTCTTTTACAAGTCTAATTTTTATACCATTTATTTTCATAATTGCAGCAAACAGTTATTTGCTTTTTTTGTTTTCTGAAAAATAGCGATTTACGAATTTTAATAAATAAAAATTCCGCTTTTACGTTGAAATTTAATTCAATAAAATTAAAAATTTTATCCGGTTTCACTTTTTAACCATTTTTAAATATTATCTTATACTGTTTCGGATTTTATCGTAAAATTTTGTTAAATAAATTACTTTTTGTAAATGTTGAAATTTTAAATACATATTTTTTTGGTTAATTTATTGTTTGTAAAATTAATTTAAATTTTTTTATTAGTTATTTAATTGAAATTTGCCAATTTCCGCATTTTTAACACTGGCTAATTTAATATACAAACAAAATTCTAACGTTTTGTTAGTATCTAACCGTATTTTCTACTAACTTTTTCATTTTTTATACGATAAGCATTTGAATTTTATAGTTTTCTATAATTTCAAGAGCTCTGCTTGCTAACATTTCAGGATTATCTATAACTTTTGGATTTTTACTTGCAAAATTTACGGCTTTGTTGTTTATGTCAAAATTTTTATCCATTAAGGCTCTTCTTAAATCTCCATCACTTAAAATAGCAACTAACTCACCGTTTTTATCTACTAACAAAACATTTCCAAGTTTTCCGTGTGTTATCGAATTTATCGCGATTTTCAAACTGACAATGCTTAACGGAATCGGTTATATGTATAATTAAAATTTTAATCTTATGGATTTTAAAAACATTAAATTGTCGCTAACATCTGAAGCTTTAATTTCTTTAGAGAATTCTTTACCGTCGATATTTAAAGGTAGTAATTCTATTGAAATTTCCAAATATTTTTTAACTGTTGATACTCTGAGTGTTTTAAAATTGATAGTTTAAATTTATATGTTGATAAATTATAAGTGAATTATATCTTATTTTGAAGTTGTTTCTGCACTTTCGGATTTGAATTTTCT
The DNA here is from genome assembly GCF_000017585.1 of Campylobacter hominis ATCC BAA-381. Classification (NCBI taxonomy): domain Bacteria; kingdom Pseudomonadati; phylum Campylobacterota; class Epsilonproteobacteria; order Campylobacterales; family Campylobacteraceae; genus Campylobacter; species Campylobacter hominis. The sequence goes on along the minus strand of NC_009714.1, from coordinate 1,676,517 downwards.
AATACAAATTTTTGGGAATTTTTTAAAATTTCAGGTCTTAGAACAACATTGCCTAGTTTATATACACCATGAACATTACCAAAACTTGCTGCAATTGTAAATTTATCACTTATTTTACCAAGTCTTTCAAATGCTTGAGCAACATCTTTTGGCTGAGTATATAAAAGTGCATTATCAACATTTGTATTATCAACACCATCTTCTTCTCCACCAGTTACTCCAAGCTCAATTTCCAAAGCTATGTCTAATTTGCTTAGAGTTTTAAGATACTCTTCACAAGTACTTAAATTTTCATCCAAACTCTCAACGCTTAAATCAAGCATATGAGAAGTAAAAAGTGGTTTTTTAAAAAGCTTGATATTTTCTCTACTAGCTTCAATTAAAGAATCAATCCAAGGAAGAAGTTTTCTAGCAGCATGATCAGTATGTAAAATCACAGGAATGCCATAATGTTTTGTTAGCAAATGAACATGTCTTGCTCCACTTATTGCCCCCAAAACATCGGCTTCTTGGCAGGTTTTTCCTGCCACAAAACCTGCTCCACCATTTGAAAACTGGACTATTACGGGTGAATTAACTTTTTTTGCGCTTTCTAAAACTGCATTTATAGAATTTGTTCCAACTACATTATAGCAAATCCCTCACTTATAAAGCTTGATCGCTTCATCGCCGCCTAAAACACCTGCATTTACAACATCTAAAACATCCATTTAAAATCCTTATTTTTTATATTCAATTTTTGCTTTTGATTTTAAATCTTTTATTTTTTTCTCAAAATCTGCTTGAAATTTCTCTTGTTTTACAATGTTTTTGATATGGTCTTTAACTTCAGCTAGATCAAGTTGCTTTTTATCTTTTGCATCATTTTTAAGTATTATATGATAGCCAAATTTAGTTTTTACAGGAGTTTTAGTAAGCTCACCTTTTTTAAGCTTATTGGCTGCTTCACCAAACTCAGGAACCATTTGCTCTTTTACAAAGTATCCTAAATCTCCACCATTTTGTTTACCACTTGGATCAAGACTTTTTTCTTTTGCAATTTCAGCAAATTTTTTCTTTAACGCATCACCTTTTAGCTTACTTAAATCAGCTATAATTTTTTTAGCATTATCTTCTTTTTCAACTAAAATATGGCTAGCTGCAATAGATGCCGGCTCAATAAATTTATCTTTGTTTTTATTATAAAAATCTTCTATTTCTTTATCGCTTACTTTTATGTTGTTAAACTCTTTTTCTTGCCAAGTTCTTAAAGCAATATTATCTTTTGCAATTTCAAGCTGTTTTTTATAAAGCTCATCTTTTTCAATACCGTTTTTTTTAGCCTCATTGATTAACAATCTTAAATCAATTGCCTTATCAATTACTTGATTTTGAAGTTCAGCTGGAAGAGCTTCAAAATTAACTCCCGGCATTCCTGCAAGCATAGGTGTAAGATCAGCATCAGTTATGTCCTTTCCATCAACTGTTGCAAAAACTTTAGCATTTAAATTCATAGCTACTGCTAAGCTTAAAGCTGTAAATAAAACTTTTTTCATATAAAACCTTTCTTAAAAAATTAAATTATTATATCCGGTAATGGCAAAGAAATACTTAATTTTTGCAAAATTTAGGCTAAAATTCTTAAAATGAGAATCAAAAAAAGAGATAAATTTAATAAAAGAGTTATTTCTAAAGCATTTTGACAAACCAGTTACAGAACTTAAATTTAAAAATCTTTATGAGTAGTAGCTTTGCATTACATTATTAGCTAAACGTATCGACAAAAGAGTAAAATCAGATTTACTTAAATTTCTTGAAAACTTGTCAGTTTTAATAAATTAGGAATTTTTATAACCAAATCAAATATAGTTTTTCTAAAAAACCGCATCTATTATGTTTATAAATTACAGCAAACAGTTATTTGCTTTTTTGTTTTCTGAAAATAGCGATTTACGAATTTTAATAAATAAAAATTCCGCTTTTATGTTGAAATTTAATTCAATAAAGTTAAAAATTTTAGTTTTGTCATTTATTTTACTCTATTTTTTGAAATCGGCTCACTTAAAATTTAACTATTTTTCTTATCAGTTTTTAATAGGTATTTGTATTTAATCTTAACTTGCGCAATATTAAGTTCATTTTTAAAGTTATTTTACTTCTTTATATCATAAAAGGCTTCTTTAGCTTTAAATATATTATATTTTGTTTAAATTACTAAAAAGCGGTAATTTTTTCATCTATTCTTTGTTAGTTTTAATAGCTGCTTTGTATAGAGTTAAGTTGCTTAAATAATTACATGTTTAAATTATTTGCTATATTTGTTTTATTAAATTTCGATAAACAATTACAAAAAATATTTCTCATGCTTTCAAAATAAAATTTTAAGTATAATTTAATTTTCAATTCATTATTCTGTTATTTATACAGCAAAATTTTAGAAATTTCAATCTTTATTGTATAAATTGAAAAATTTTAACAATCTAATTCCAGTTATTGCTAGTATTTGATATTATTTTCTTTTAAAAAGCCCCTTAATTCTTCATATTCACTATTTGTAAAATATCTCCATTTGCTTTCTTTTAACATTCCAAGATCTATTATTCCAAAACTGACACGTTTTAAGTCCATAACTTCCAAATCAAAATATCCAAAAAATCGGCGAAGTTCGCGGTTTTGTCCCTCTTTGATTAAAACGCGAAGTTTTGTATATCCGCCGCTGCTTCCAAAAATATCAAAAGCTACGAATGGTGCAAAATTCATTGATTTTATCTCTGTTTTAGGATGAGCGCCTTTTGTGGCATCTTTTGCAAAAAATCCATCTTTCATAGCGGTTTTAATTTCATCTGTAATTTCGCCTTTTACTTTAAGATAATACTCTCTTTCTATATTGCTTTGCATTAAAGCAGTCGCAATTGCCGGCGCATCTGTCAAAAGCAAAAGTCCTTCACTTGCATAATCCAATCGCCCGATACTTACAAATTTTGAAAATCCTTTCGGTAAAGAATCGTAAATTGTTTTTCTTCCTCTGTCATCTTTTTTACTAACTAACTCGCCTTTTGGTTTGTTATAAATAATCATTGTAAAATCTTTTTTGAGCTTTATCAAATGCTTGTTTATGCGTATTTTATCACTTTCGTTAATTTCTATAAAATCACTGATAATACGTCCGTTTACACTGACTTTTCCATTTTTTATCAGCTCATCCGCTTCACGCCTTGAATAGCCGGTATTGTGGGAAATAAATTTATTCAGTCTCATTGATTATCCTGTTTTAAATACCGATTTTCATCAGATCATGTATATGAAGTGTGCCGATCGGTTTGTTGTTTCGCACTACGATAAGCATTTGAATTTTATAGTTTTCTATGATTTCAAGAGCTCTGCTTGCTAACATTTCAGGATTATCTATAACTTTTGGATTTTTGCTTGCAAAATTTACGGCTTTGTTGTTTATGTCAAAATTTTCATCCATTAAGGCTCTTCTTAAATCTCCATCACTTAAAATAGCAACTAACTCGCCGTTTTTATCTACTAACAAAACATTTCCAAGTTTTCCGTGTGTCATTGTGTTAATGGCAATTTTTAAACTAACATCGTCGCTAACAATCGGTAAATCATCGGTTCGCATAACATCGCTAACTTTTAAAAATAATCTTTTTCCAAGACTTCCGCCTGGATGAAAATTTGCAAAATCCTCTTTTTTAAAATTTCTTTCGTGCATCAAACAAACTGCTAACGCATCTCCTAACGCTAAAGTCAGTGTGGTTGATACGGTCGGAGCCGCTCCTAAAGGGCAAGCCTCGCGTACGATATCAAGGCTTATAAAAACATCCGCCATTTTAGCAAGTGAGCTGTTCGGGCTTTTTGCCATCGCTATGATTTTTACTCCAAATCTTTTTAAATGCGGCAAAATTCTAATCAGTTCCTCACTTTCACCACTATATGAAATAGCTAGCACCAAATCGTTTTTGCTTATCATTCCAAGATCGCCGTGTAGTGCTTCCGTAGGATGCACAAAAAAACTTGGTGTTCCTGTGCTTGCCATTGTTGCGGCGATTTTAGCGCCTATGTGTCCGCTTTTGCCTACACCGGTTACGACTAATTTTCCTTTACATTCAAGTATCAATTTGACGGCTTTTTCAATCTCATTGCCAATTAAATCAATATGTCTTATAAGTTCGTCAGCTTCGAGTTTTAAAACATCTTTTGCATTTTTTAAAATTTCATTCATTTTAAGTCCTTTTTATGTTTTTCTCTAACATATATTGTTTTATTTCTTCGCTGTTCAAAATTTTATCAAATTCGCCTTTGTATCTTATTTCATTTTTGATATCATACTCATTTACTGTTTTTATAAAATTTTGAAAATTTTTATTTTTTTGCGAAAGCTCATCGATGAGACTAAAGTCCAAAAGCTCTTTAAATTTTGCAGGGGCTATGATTTTGCTTTGATCTATATTTTCACTATCCAAACTCAAAACCCCTATGCCAAAACTGAGAGCCGTTTTTGTCATTAGCATTGTCAGTTCTTCATCACTTTCGTCAATATCCAAAGCAACTAAATATCCCTCATTTGCCCAACTTGAGTTGCTAACAGCCTGAAAATAATATTCTCTAAAATTACTAACATTTATTTCTTTTTTTATTTCAAAAGAATAAAATTTTACAGGGATATTTTGAAATTTTTCCAAAAATTTATATGTCTCGTCACTGTTAAATTTCTCAAAACTTACACCGACCATGTCAGGATACAACCATTTATCAAGACCTTTGCTATTTTTTTGGCTAATTTCGTGATAAATTGTCTTAGGCAAGGCATTAAAATTCGGATTTAAGTTTATAAAATATGCAAGAATTGGGTGCAAATCTCTTTCTTTAAATTTAATAGTTTGTGAATCATTATTTGAAGGTTTACTATTTTTTGAAGCCTGTATTTTTGCGCTAATATTAAAATGTTGATCTTTTAACATTATCAAAATCGGTTTTTCCTGCACTTTTTCAAAAATAGTATCGGGGTTATTTTTTAAATCCATATAAATATATGCGCCAAAAGTAGCCCATGGTGTTTTACCTTTGAAATTCAGCTCTTCTGTAAGCCCTAAATTTTCGGCTATTTTATACATTTGACTTGGATTTAACGGCCTTTGTTCTTTTTCTAAAATTTCCTTTGCAATTTCTGTAGCTTTATTCATTCTGATACCTTTTTACATCAAATATATTACAGGCACAATTGTCGGATATTTTTTCAGTTTTCTAAAAATGTGTTTTCTCACGGCTTGACGGATTTTTGTTTCCAAAGTCCAGTGATCAACTAAAATTTCATCTTTTATGTTAGCCAAAAATTGAACTATTACATCTTCTACATCTTTGGCGAATATCTGATTTTGTTTATCACTGACAAGACCGTAGCTAACAACTCTTGCTTGTGTTAGTAATTTTGCATTTTTATCAATTTGTGCGATAATTACGACCATTCCCGCATCGGCTAAATTTTGGCGATGTTTTACGATATCATCTGAAATTTGTTTATTTACTTGATTGTCTATGAAAACCTTGCCGGTTTTTACCGTTTTTACGCGTTTTAGGTATTTTTCGCAAATTTCTACCTGATCGCCGTCGTTCATAAGATATATGTTTCGTTCTTCAATTCCACAGCTCATTGCTGTTTCTTTGTGTTTTACTATGTGATTATATTCGCCATGAACCGGTAAGAAAAATTTCGGTTTTATCAGGCGCAGCATAAGTTTTTGATCTTCGATTGATGCGTGACCTGAGACATGAATTTCGCTAAAATCCTGATATGCCACGCTTGCGCCAGATTTTAACAAGTAATTTAGTACCGTTGATACGCTTGATTCGTTTCCAGGAATCGCTTTTGCTGATATTATGATCTGATCGCCGGGTTTTATTTTTACATATTTGTGTTCATCGGTTGCCATTCTGTAAAGCGCACTCATTGTTTCGCCCTGACTTCCTGTAGTAATGATTAAAATTTCATTATCCGGAAATTTTGAAACTTGATCGGCATCTATAAAAATTTTTTTATCTATTTGTATATAGCCAAGTTCCATTGCGGTAAATAGGTTTCTTTCCATGCTTCTGCCGATTACACATACTTTGCGCCCGAATTTTACAGCTCTTTCGATAGCTTGATATACACGGTGCAAATTTGAACTGAAAGTACTCATTATCACGCGACCTTTACTTTGTGAAAAAATAGAATCAAAAGTCTTGCCGACTGAAATTTCTGATTTTGTAATACCTTCTCTGTGTGAGTTTGTGCTATCGCTCATCAAAAGTAAAACGCCTTTTTCACCGTAATATGCCAAGCGGTGCAAATCTGTAGGATAACCGTCAATCGGCGTGTGATCGATTTTAAAATCGCCCGTGTGGATAATGGTACCGGCTTTTGTAGTTATGGCTAAAGCAGATGAATCGATAATCGAGTGCGTTATATGGATAAACTCAACACCAAAATCACCTGCTTGATAAATTTTACGTTTTTGAATCGGTCTAAAAAAATTTCTTTCGGCTTTTAGTTCATGTTCTTCGAATTTGTTTGAAATCATGCCTAAAGTAAGCGGTGTAGCGTAAATCGGATAGTTAAATTCCTTGAAAAAATATGGTAGTGCGCCGATATGATCTTCATGTGCGTGTGTTATAAAAATAGCTTTGATTTTCTCTTTTATCTTTCTTACATAACTAAAATCAGGTATCACAAGATCCACGCCCAGCATATTTTCATTTGGAAAGCTCATTCCGACATCTACTATGATTGCTGAATTTTCCGTCTCGAAAACAGTCATATTTGAACCGATTTCGCCTAGTCCGCCAAGCGGTGTGATTCTAATTTTAGAATCGCTTCGATTTGCATTTTTTAGTGGATAGAGTCTTTTTTCCTGTATTGCGCGATTTGCTTCAATCGCCTTTTTAGTCGCCTCTTGCCATGGTTCATCGCCAATCAGGCTTTTCGGGATATTTTTATTTTTTTTATGTCTTTTTTTTGACTGATTTTGATTGATTTGCGCTTGATTTTGCTCTTTTATACCTAAATCATTTTGCATATCGCTTTTAGAAGCTCTATTTTGCGGCTTTTTGTGCGGCTTTTTTTGAGATTTTTTATCGCTCGAAACTTCTATATTTTGTTCGTTTTGAGATTTTTTAAGATTTTCTCTATGTCTTTTATGGCGATTTTGTTTTTTTAATCTTACTTCACCATTTTCATTTATTTCGTTCATCTCTTATCCTTAAATTTTTAAAAATTTTAAAAAATAAGGTAAAGTTTAACTCATGAGCCCTTAAATTTGTAGTTAAATCAAGTTTTTCAAAGATAGATTGTAAAATTTCTTTGTCGAATTTTGTCGATAGATTTTTCATTATTGTTTTTCTTGGTGATGAAAAACAAATTTTTAGAAAATTTTTGAAATTTTCATATTGGACGCTATTTTCAAAAATATCATCTATTTTCCGCGTTTTTTTTAGTCTTATGACTGCCGAAACAACTTTTGGAGCAGGTTCAAAACTGTCTGCAGGCACGGAAAACAAAAACTCGCATTTTCCAAAAATATCAGCCAAAACGGAAATTCCGCCAAACTCGCTATCGCCGCTTTCAGCACAAAATTTTTCGGCTACTTCTTTTTGCACCATAGCTACAAAGCCATCACAAAGTTCATCATCAATCGCCTTTAAAATCATATTTGTGGCGACATAATAGGGCAAATTTGCTACCAAAAAATAGTTTTTATTACAAAGCCCGTTTTTCCAAAATTTCAACGCATCTCCAAAAACCAGTTCAAATTTTCTGTTTTCAAGCTCGCATGCAAATTTTGATTTTAGAAATTCTATCAAATCTTTATCTATTTCATAACTTTTAACTTTGAATTTTCTAAGAAGTTCATAAGTTAAATCACCTAAGCCAGCCCCGATTTCTACGATATTTTCAGCATTTTCGGGAATCGATTCGATGATTTTATTCAAAGCATTTTTATCTTTTAAAAAATTTTGTCCAAATTTCTTTTTCGCTATATACATCTTTTGATTTTAACCAAATTTTTCTTATAGATTGATTAAGTAAATTTTGGTTAAAATAGGCAAAAAAAGGAAAATGTGTGAATAATTTTGCAAAAAGAATAATTCCTTGCCTTGATGTAAATAATGGCAGAGTTGTCAAGGGTGTAAATTTTGTAAATCTGATAGACGCTGGAGATCCGGTGGAAGTCGCTAAAATTTATAATGATAGCGGCGCGGACGAACTCTGTTTTTTGGATATTACGGCAAGTTTTGAAAATCGCGACACGATAGTTGAGGTTGTGCGAAATGTCGCAAGCGAACTTTTTATACCTTTGACTGTTGGTGGCGGAATTAGAAAAATAGACGATATTTCGAGATTATTGGAAGCCGGTTGCGATAAAGTCAGTATAAACTCAGCCGCAATAAAAAATCCGAATTTTATAGATGAGGCGGCTAAAAAATTCGGTTCACAATGTATAGTTGTAGCAATTGATGCTAAAAAAACGGATCAAGGCTACCATGTTTTTATAAATGGCGGTAGAGTCGATACGAAAATTGATGTTTTTTCTTGGTCTAAAGAGGTTGAAAATAGAGGTTGTGGTGAAATTCTTCTGACTTCTATGGACAGAGATGGCACAAAAAGCGGCTTTGACAACTATTTGACAGGCAAAGTTTCAAAATCTTTAGGGATTCCTGTTATTGCAAGTGGTGGAGCAGGGTGTATGGAGCACATTCGTGATACTTTTTTAGCAGGAGCTGATGCGGCGCTTGCGGCTTCAATTTTTCACTTTGGCGAGATTAAAATAGATGATCTGAAAAGATATCTGCGCACGCAAAATATTGAGGTCAGATTATGATTATAAGCGCAGGAAAAAATGAAATTTTTAGTTTTGCTAAACCGGTTGGCGTTGGGCTAATCGAAACTGCAATAAATTTAACACAAATTTTAGAGCAAAATAAGGTTAGAAATTTAATTTTTATAGGCACTGCCGGACTTTATAAAAAGGGTGAAATTTTAAAAGTTTATGAGAGTTCGTATGCTGCTAATTATGAAATTTCAGCACTTTTAAGCTTTTCTTATACACCTTTGAATTGTGAAATTTCAGGCAATGTTTCATATGAAACATACAAAGTTAACAGTTCAAATTTTATTACTACGGATAAAAATTCGGCGTTTAAATTTTATGAACGTGGATTTTTTATGGAAAATATGGAGTTTTTCTCTATACTAAAAGTTGCAAATACTTTTAAAATTCCTGCTTATGGAATTTTCGTTTCTACAAATTTTTGTGATGAAAATGCGCATAATTACTATGAAAAAAATTATAAAGAGGCAAAAATTCTGCTTACAAAACATCTGAAATCAAAGGGTTTGATTTGAAAAATTTACTTGATTTTTCGCTTGACGAACTAGGCGAACTGCTAAAACCGAAATTTCGTGCTAAACAAATCTATGAGTGGATATATCACAAAAATGTAGATGATTTTTTGCAAATGAAAAATTTGCCGCTGCAAATGCGTGAAGATTTGGCAAATGAATTTTATATAGGCGGCTTAAACGTATCAAAATGCGAGCAAAGCGTGGACGGAAGTAAAAAGTATCTTTTTGAATTAAAAGACGGCAAAACGATAGAAAGTGTGCTTTTGCCGATGAAAGATGAAATTACGGATGAAAATGGAGAAATTTTACGTCACAAGAGATATACTATTTGCGTAAGTTCGCAAGTAGGCTGTAAAATAGGTTGCGCATTTTGTTTGACAGCAAAAGGCGGATTTGTGCGAAATTTGAGTGCAGGGGAGATAGTAGAACAAATACGTTTAATAAAAAAAATAAACAAAATCCCGTATGAAAGACGAATAAATGTTGTTTATATGGGGATGGGAGAGCCTTTAAATAATCTTGAAAATGTTGCAAAAGCGATTAAAATTTTAATTCAAAATGAAGGGCTGGCAATTTCGCCACGTCGTCAAACTATAAGTACAAGTGGACTTTCAAGTCAAATAAAAAAACTTGGCGAAATGAATCTTGGCGTGCTATTAGCTATTTCACTTCATGCAGTCAATGACGAATTGCGCGAAAAGTTAATGCCGATAAATCGTGCCTATAACATCGCTTCTATTATGCAAGCTGTTAGGGAATTTCCAATTGATTTACGCAAACGTGTAATGTTTGAATACCTTGTGATGGATGGTGTAAATGATAGTATAAATGACGCTAAAACGCTTGTAAGGTTATTAAACGGTATAAAAGCCAAAGTAAATCTTATCTATTTCAATCCGCATATTGGAAGTAAATTTCACCGTCCAAGTGAAGAAAATATGATAAAATTTCAAGATTATCTATCGGTTCACGGCATTACTTGCACGATTCGCCAAAGCAAAGGACTTGATATATCTGCAGCTTGCGGGCAATTAAGAGAAAAAAATTTAAAGGAAAAAAATGACAACGCTTGATATTGTTGAATTGGTTTTTGTTTCGGCAGTCGTAATTTGTGGTTTTGTAGGGATAATTTATGTCGTATTACATGATAAAAAATCATAAATTAAGCGAAGTGCAGGTTATAAAATTTACGGTTTTTGAAAACTTTGCAAAATAGGATTTATTTTACTTATTTGATTTGAAATGTAATAAATAGTAAATTGTTGCAAATATACAGTAGGTCAGCCAAATAAGTTTTGCAAATAAAGTTGTTTGTTTGCTGCCATAAAATTCAAACATACAAATATCATTAGCAGTCATAGCTAAAAATCAAAAAATAATCTACTGCGACAATTCATTAAAAATTACGTGTTTTAAATTATATAAAATTTGTAAATTATAATTAAAATTTTTAAAATAAAAATTTAGACATAAAATTACATAATTTATCAAAATAAAACTTGCTATATTTTAAAGTGTGTAGGCTAAACATTAAAAGCAGTTTTTATTGAAGTTATAAAATTTTGATAATACAGCGCGCTAAAAATATATATTTATAAATTAGATTGCATATTATTAAGGAATAAAAATAAACGTGAGTTGGAAAAAGTTTTACATAGAGATATGGAAATTAATAGATAATTTTGTATAAAAAATTATGGTGCAAACAATACACTTTATTGTTATTTAGCATCTTTTATATATGAAAAATTCTGGCAATCAATTTAATAAATTTTTTAATAATAAAAAAGAAGCTGAAAAATATAGAAATTTTGGTTGTGAATATGGCTATTCGAAGGCATGTTTTGTAGCTGCTTTAGAATATAGCATTAACGGTCAAAAACAGCTTAAAGATAAGTATATGAAAAAATACTGCAAGCTTACAAATTATAAAAGTAGGCTTAATTATAAAGAATATAAATAAAGGCGATGTTTTTGACATCGCCCAGTAGTTAAAATCTCATAAATTTTAACTCAATATTGCCTTTTTTATATTTAAAATTTGAATTAAAGTTACATAAACTTAAACATTTTTTATTAGTTTTTTTTCAAGTTTATTTTCGGTACAGTAACAACATCAATGACACCGATATAGTTTATCAAAAATAATCTGCTCTCATAATACACTACCTGTATTTTTAATAGCATAAAAAAATTGATAAATTTCATAATTCAAGCGTTTCTTTGTTATTCTTTGATATCTGTAATCAGTTTTGACCGCACTGCTTTTTAAGATTATAAGTTAGCATAAAACGTTAAAAAAATAAACGGTTTTTGTTTTTAAAAATTAGATTAGCGGAAAAATTCATTTAAAATTCGAAATAAAATTTTAAATTTTTGTAGCATTTAAAAATTCTTTTTCAAAATCAATTTTGCTTTTTATGTGAAAATTTTCACCTTTAAATTCAAATGAAATTTCAGCTGCGTGCAGACAAAGCCTAGTTGCACCGCTAAATTTCACTCTGTCAAAAATACTTAATTTTTTATCCATAATTGCTTCTGCGGTATATGTTTCAAGTCCATAAAGCGGATCGCCGAAAATTTTATGTTTCATATGAAACAAATGCAAACGAATTTGGTGCTGACGCCCTGTTTTAGGAATTGCTTTTATAATAGTTGCACCGCTTTCGCCTATATTTTCATAAAATTTTAAAGGATAAAATTCCGTAATAGCCGGTTTTCCATCATCTCTTATTCTCATTTTTATGCCGATTTCATCGTCCGAATAAGCCTTGCCGATCGGTTTGTTACAAATGAAATTTTCATTAACGCGTCCTGAAACAAGCGCAAAGTATATCTTTTGCACCGTCTTTTTCTCAAACATATTTTTTAATTCGTCTGCCGATTTCGGATTTTTACTTGCTATTAAAAGTCCACTGGTTTCTCTGTCAAGCCTATGCGCCACATTTGCATTTTTGCCAAAAAGCGTCCAAATTTCATCACAAAGCGAATATTCGCAATGTCTGCCGTTTGGATGAGATAAAATACCGCTTGGTTTATCAAAAACAGCAAAATCGTCATTTTCAAAAATAGGATAGATTCCGCGCGACATACATTCATAATCAATCATAAAAATTTCGCCGTTTAAAATTTCATTTTTAGTGTCTACCGAAACCGGTCCGCAAAAAATTCGTTTTTTGTCGATTAAGCGCTGTGAATCTTTCATACAAAATCCGCAATTTATTAGAATTTCAAAGGCGCGCTTGCCGTCGGCACGACATAAAAATTTTTTAATATAAGGCAAAATTAACTCACTTTTCGATAAAATAATTCCCTAAATTTATATAAAATTTCATTAAAAAAAGGTAAAAAATGGTAGAACGATACGCAAGAAAAGAGATGAGTGACAAATGGACGCAAACAGCAAAATACGCCGCTTGGCTAAAAGTTGAACTTGCTGCTGTAAAAGCGTGGAATAGGCTTGGTTTTATAAATGACGATGATTGCGAAAAAATTGTCAAAAATGCCAAATTCGATACAGCGCGAGTTGATGAGATAGAAAAGACCACAAAGCACGATGTTATAGCTTTTCTTACAAACGTAAGCGAAAATTTGGGCGATGAAAGTAGATTTTTACATTACGGAATGACTTCCAGCGATTGCATTGATACGGCGACAGCACTTCAAATGAGAGACAGTCTTGAAATTATAATAAAAGATATCACGCGCCTAATGGAAGCGATAAAAACTCGTGCTATGGAGCATAAAAAAACGCTTATGGTCGGCAGAAGCCATGGAATTCACGGAGAACCTATAACTTTCGGTTTGGTTTTGGCCGTTTGGTATGATGAAATTTCACACTCTTTAGAGCTTATAAATCACGCCAAAAATATAATTTCAACAGGTAAAATTTCAGGTGCAATGGGAAATTTTGCCCACGCTCCGCTTGAATTTGAAGAAATTACTTGCGAAATTTTAAATCTTACTCCAGCTCCTGTTTCAAATCAAATTATCCAAAGAGATCGTTACGCGCAAGTTGTAAGCGCGATAGCGATTTTGGCGGCAAGTTGTGAAAAAATTGCTGTAAATTTAAGAAGTTTTCAACGCACTGAAATTTACGAAGCTGAAGAATTTTTTAGCCCGGGACAAAAGGGAAGTTCCGCTATGCCGCATAAAAGAAATCCTGTACTTGGTGAAAATGTAACAGGACTATGTCGTATTTTGCGAAGCTTTGTTGCACCTGCACTTGAAAATGTCGCACTTTGGCATGAAAGAGATATAAGTCATAGCTCGGCTGAAAGATTTATTTTACCGGATATGTTTATAACGGCTGATTTTATGCTAAATAGACTTGCAGGACTTATTGAAAAACTGCTTGTTTATCCTGAAAATATGATGAAAAATTTGAATCTTACCGGTGGGCTTGTGTTTTCTCAAAGGATACTTTTGGAACTTCCTAAAAAAGGAATTTCTCGTGAAGACGCTTATAAAATCGTACAACGAAATGCTATGAAAGTTTGGGGCGATTTGCAAGATGGAAAAGAGGCGATAGACGAAAAATGTCATAGTTTATTTTTACAAAATTTGCTAAACGACGTGGATTTGAAAAAATATTTAAGCGAAGCTGAAATAAAAGCGTGTTTCGATTATGACTACTACACAAAAAATGTAGACAACATTTTTGCGCGAGTTTTTAAATAGCGGAATTTAAAATGACGTGCAGATTTTTAAAACATATGAAATTTTAAAGTAAAAGGATAAAAATGAATACATTTTTAATCATTGTGATTATTTTAGTTATCGTGATTGTAGCAATCATCAGTATTTATAATACTCTTGTAGCAAAGAAAAATCAAGTAAGCAATATTTCAGCAGGCGTTGATACACAGTTAAAAAAGCGATATGATCTTATTCCAAATCTTGTAGCTGCCGTAAAAGAGTATCTAATTCACGAAAAAGAAACCTTACAAAAGGTTACGGAACTTCGAAATTTGGCAATGGCTGCTAAAAATAACGGAGAAAAATTCGAGCTGAACAATCAAATTTCAAAATTGCTTGGAGGAATTTTTGTAGCGGTTGAGGCATATCCAAATCTAAAAGCTAATGAAAACGTGCTTCATTTACAAAGGACTTTGACTGAAGTCGAGGAACAATTAAGTGCGGCAAGACGCGCATACAACTCAAGCGTTATGGATTATAACAATGCTTGCGAAATGTTTCCTACAAACATTGTAGCTTCGCTCTTTAACTTTGAAAAACGTGAATTTTTCGAAGCGAGCGATAGTGAAAAAACTACGCCAAATGTGAGCGAACTTTTCAAAAAGTAGAATTTTGAAAAATTATCTGTTTTTACTTGGATCTGTTTTCGTGCTTTTTCTATCTTATAAAATGTGGAAAGAGCACGATATAACAGGTTTTATGATCGCCACCACTTCGTTTTTTATAGTTTTTGGAGTAAGTGTGTGGCGAATTTTTAAAGGTAAAAAATGAATGAGCAAAATTTGGGAAACGTTCAAAGCTCACAAAATTTTACAAATCAAAATTCACCAAATTTTAATCAATCTCAAAATTTTAAAAATTTATCAAAAAACTCTAAAATAGATGAAAACTCACCGAAATTTGCAGGAATTTCATCAATCAGCCTTGCACTTTTAGAAAAAGAGCGCCAAAGAGTAAATGCGAAAATTGCAAAATTAAAATTATTTTGTTTAATTGTTTTCGGTTCATTTATTATATGGTTGATTTTAAATAGTAAATCGGATCATGTCGGCGAGTATACAAGTTTTATTTTATTTGGCGCATTTGCTTTTTACAATTGGCGCAAAGATGCAATTACGCGTAGTATCAGGTCAAAATTTAAAGCTGAAGTCGTTTCAAAAATAATAAAAGATATAAATCCGCATTTTGTTTATATTCCGCATATGCATATCAGCGAAAACGAATTCAGCAAAGCCAGAGTTTTTAAACTGAACGGCGGAACTTTTGACGGAAACGATTTAATAAGCGGTAAAATTGACGGTGTAAAATTTAAAATGAGCGATGTAAGTTATACCGAGATTAGAAGAGAAGGACGCAATACAAAACAGGTTACTATTTTTAAAGGTATCGTTTTTATTGCGGATTTTTATAAAAATTTCACTTCTCATACGATTGTGGCAAACTCAGATTATGCAAAACCTGTCGGAAAGCGTATAAAAATAGACAACATGGATTTTAACAATCGTTTTAAAATTTATACAAACGATGAAATAAACGCTTTTTATCTGTTAAGCCCAAATTTTATGGAACGTTTTTTATGGCTTTCCAATAATGTAAGTTATTATATCGATGCGGCTTTTGTCGGCAATAAAATTTATATTTTCATTGATAACAAAGAAGATAATTTTGAAATCAATTTGGATACAAAGCTTACCGATATCAGTACTATTTACGCCACTTATAAATTCAGCCTTGAAGTGTTTTTCAATATTATAAAAGATTTAAAATTAAATCTTGAAATTTTTAAAACGGAAGCCGAAAATGGATGAAATTTTAAAACTTGAAAAACTTAGAAAATCCATAATTGCAAAATATAAAATTTATCGTATTTTAGCGGCGTTTAGTGGCGGAATTTTGTCTTTTCAGTGTATTCTTCCAATATTTTTTGACTCGCGCAAAGGCATTGCTTTTATGTATTTTTTAGCTTTTATAGGAGTCTTTTATATTTTTTACAGTGTTACTTTTAAAAATTTAAAAGAAAAAGGAAGTAAAGAATTTAGAGATAAATATAAAAATATGTATATCGCGCCGTATGTCAAAAAACTTGGTTTTAAATATGACGTTTGGGGATTTGTAAATGCCACTGACATTATAACGTCTCGCATATTTCCAAGTTTTTCATTTCAAAACGGAAATGATAAAATTTCAGGCGATATTGACGGCGTGCATTTTGAATTTTCCGATTTGATTCTGCAGGATGAAAGTACGCGAAATGGAGAAAACGATGAAATTTTCAACTGGATGCTTGGCAGAAGCGACGGATATGATTATCATGTAAAAGATACACTTTTTAAAGGTATTTTTTTTGTAGCAGATTTTTTTAAGCGAATAAACTCTCATACTTTGGTAGTTTCAAATCCAAGTAGTGCCGGAACTGAAGGATTGAATAAAATAAATATGGATAACACGGAGTTTAATAGAGAATTTTTTGTATTTAGCGATGATTTACAAAACGCGATGTATATTTTATCTCCAAGTTTAATGGAAAAAATTTTACTTTTAAAAAAGCAGATGAAATCGGACATCGCGATAAGTTTTATAGGTACTAAAATTTTTATACGAGTTGATAGAGAATATGACAGTTTCGAGCCCGATGTAGATAAAAAAGTCATTACAAATAATCTTGATAAAACGATAAAAAAAGATCTGAACGCATTTTTAGATATTGTTAAAATTTTAGGATTAAATACGAAAATATGGATAGCCTGAAAATGAGTGAAATTTTGAAGCTTGAAAAACGTCGTAAAAATTTGGTTTTGAAATTTGCTGCTTATATCACTGTTTCAGCTATTTTAATATATTGGTTTTTACGGTTTTGTGTATATTTTTACACTATCAGCAAAGAAGAGCTGGATTTTACGAGCGATAATAATATTATGTTTTACGTGGTTTGTATCGTAGCTTATATCATTGTGCACGGATATTTTAAATTTTCAGTCGACACTATAAGTTATGATTTGCGCGATTTTCGCAGCGCTTATAAAGACGCTGTTTTAAAACCGTTTATAAAGCAGCTTGGTTTCAAATATGAAAAATACGGTCACGTGCACGCGCTAAATTTAATTTATAGTGAGCTTTTTAGCAGCGGATTTGACGTACAGGAAGGAAATGATTTTATAAGAGGCACAGCTTCAAATGTGCGTTTTAGCTTAAGCGATATCGTTCTTAGCGATATGAAATATAATTTTCTTAAAGATCTGTTTTTCGGGTATAATTTTTCGTTGCGAAAAAAGCGCCTTCTTTACGGGCTGTTTTTTGAAGCGAATTTTAATCGCGCGATAAACTCGAATACACGCATTTTTTCAAAAAAGCTTATAAATTTTCAAAATTTCAAACTTAAAAAAATAAAGATGGATAATACGGATTTTAATAAAATTTTCGATGTTTTTACGGACGATAAGATAAATGCAAATTACATTTTAACGCCAAAATTTATGGAAAATTTGACAAAAATCGCAAAATTTGCAAGACATGATTTTAGAATGAGTTTTAAAAATGATCGCGTGTTTATGTTTTTCAATCAAAACCGCGATAGTTTCGAACCGAATATGTTAAAAAGCGTGAATAACAGGAAAAATATCAACGAAATCAAGCGCGAAATTCTGGCTGTCATAGGCATAATAAAAACGCTTGAACTCAATAAAAAAATTTGGATTTACGGAGGTGAAGATGAGCTTAACCGGTTATGAGATGAAGGCAAAAAAGCTGCTTGAAACAAAAGAGAAAAAACTTATGAATTTATATATTTTTTTACTTATTTTTGCTTTGATTTTGTTCTTTTTAGTCGGCGGTTTTAAAAACACTTTAGTTGTTTTGCTTATTTTTTGTACTTTAATTGTTTTACTTTTTGTCGCCAAAAATGCGGTTTGTAAAGATTTTGAAGCTAAAATGAATGAAAATTTCGACAATGAATTTTTAACTTCGGTTGCTGGAAATTTAGGACTTTTATTTCAACCTTTCGGTGGATTTTTTATTGAAGATTTTGATGATTTCAGCGAATTTAAAGGTGCGGCAAATATTTTGGAATCCAACAAACATTTTTCCGGCGAATTCGGCACAGGAAGCGTGAAATTCGGCGATGCTGTCTTAATACGAAATTATAAAAAAGAAAAAGCCTATTTCGGCGTTTATAAATTTTTCTCCGTTGCAAGTAAAATTTTGCCCGCTGTAAATAATGCTGATATCGTATTTAACGGCTTTTTGGGCGAGTTTAAAGGAAAAAATTTTAATTTTGAAATGATTATAAAAACAAAAGGAAATTTTGCCGTTACAAATCTGAAAATGTTAAAAAGTGTAAATGATGTCTTTGAAATTTATTCAAACGATGAACAAAAAGCAGTTTCTGTTTTTAATAAAATTGCATCTAAATTAAATATTTTGCTTGAAAATTTTATATGCGAAATTTCGCTATATCTTAAAAAAGATAAAATTTTAATCGCCGTTGAAAACAGTGAAATTTTAAAAGCTGAGAGTAAAAATTCACGCGAACAAAAGAGTAAAAATGCAAAATTTGAGCAAAATTTAAAAATTATGATGGAAATTTTTAATCAAATGTAGAAAAATTAGATTTTATTTCGATAAACTCATTATAAAATGAGATGGTTTAGAAAAGCCGGTTTTTGAAAATGCTGTAAAATTCTCATGAAAAATTTTAAAAACAAATAATTATATATACATTATTTCGCAATATCATTAAACAATAATTATATAATAATCTTTAAAACTTATTACAAAAGGAAATGAAATAGATATTTCTGAAATTTCACATAATACACAGGAAAGTGAAATTTTACTGAAAAACGGTATAATGTTTGAAGTTTTAAATATAAAAAATTAATAGATAAAGGCGGTAAAAAATGGATGATAATACACCTGAAATCGATATAAGCGATTATTTAGTGAGTTCGAGTTTATATCCGCCACGTTTATTTATGGAGCAGGAATACAAAAATACGGATGAATATTGTGATTTCAGAGAAAATTTAAGATGTGTCTTTTATGACGATTTTGTAGATAAATATTTAAATTTGGAAATCATAAAAGATTTTGATATTTTAAAAAAATGGGTAACTGAAAATGCAAAATGCAGAGACGGATTAACCATACTAAAAAAATGCGTCATCTTTATTTTAGTGATAGCGAATAATTTTACAAAAAAATATTTTAGCATTTTTATTTTGGTGTCTTTTTTGGTGCCTTTTTAATTTTATAATCATTTAAAATTGTTATATAGCGCATTTTAAACAGCTCAATTCAAATCCATCCTCTGCAACCAACAGTTTGAAAAAGTAATCAAAATTAATCAAAAGTAATCAAAGCAAACTTCCATAAAATCGACACTTGATATCCAAAGTAATCAAAAGTAATCAAAAGTTTAAAAAAGTTAGATAAAATGTTTTTTGGTGTCTTTTTTATTATTTTACATTCCATAAATAAGGCATTTTACAATTACACTTTAAATTTCTCTACTAAACTAAGTTAAATTTTAACAAAATTCGGTTCATTAAAATATATGCGCTTATTTATAAAATTTATAAAGTTCACTCTTTATTTTCAATTGCTACGACATTTTCCAGTAAAATTTCATCTATATCGCTTATTTCAGCTCCTGCGATAGTTCTTAATTTTGCATGCATTGCAATTGCATTATCGCGAGCCTTTTCTATGCTGAGTTCGCGGCTTTTCCAAATCTTTTTCATCGCATTTTGCTCTTTTGTAAGACTATCTTGCAAGTCTATAAATGCGTGAACGATATTTTCCATTTGCGCTCTAAATTCATTTGAAATTAAGTAGTTGTACACCAAACCCATTTTTGTTTCGACATTTTGACCGGCTTTTTTTACGTAATTTATCTCTATTAAATTTTGGCGCACAACTTCGCAAAGCCATTTAAAATCTGAAAACGAGCAAACCCATACGCCTTCTATAAAATTAATATTGCTTACGCCTTTCGGCAAGGTTTTGGTTACTAAAATTCCTGCGTCCGCTTTAGCTTCCGTCATATCTTTTTTAAATTTTTCTATCCAGTCGCCGCCAAAGCTTTGCGTTCGCTTGCTTTCATATAAAATTTTGCCGCATTTGCTGAAATCGTCAGCAATAATGATTTGTTCACAATCGGCACCATTTACACCTTTTGGCACTGGGATGATTTCATCATAGCGAAATTTTTCTTTTAAAATATCTTCAATGGCAATTTCCTGTACTTCACCTTGCGCTTGTTGAGAGCCGATTTCAGCTTTTCTGCTAAGTTCAAAGATTTGCTTTTGCATTGAGCTTATTTGTTCATCTTTTTCACGCATTTTAAGCTCATTTTCTTCACTGATTTGTTTTGAAATTTTTTCTCTTTCAACGTTAAGAATTTCGTTTATTTTTTTCTCACTTTCAAGCTGTATTTTAGTTTCAATTTCACTATTTTGGCGTTTTAAAACTTCGTTTTCGGCGGCGATTTTATTTAATTCATTTATTTTTTGTGATTTTTCATTCAGTTCGCGTTTTAAAATTTCATTTTTAGCTAAATTTTCAGCTTCAATTTTTGCTTTTAAACTTTGTTCTAAATTTTTTGCATCCTGCGCGTTTTTTGCATTTAAAATTTGAGTTTGTTTAGCAATTTCCGCAGCAACGGCATTTTTAAAATTTTCATCAAATTTTGCGGATTTTTCATCGAATTTGGCTTTTAAAGCCAAAAATTTTGCGTTAAATTCCTGCTTTAAATTTTGTTCTACAATTTCATTTATATCGATTTGTGCTCCACATTTAGGGCATTTTATTTTTTCGCTCAAATTTTGCCTTTCATTTTTTCAAATTCAGCTGAAATTTCGGCACTTTTCGGTTCGTCCGCCATTTTATCCAAAACCACATTGTATTTATTTACTAAAAATATCGCCAAACTTGAAAATACAAATCCTGGCAAAAGCTCATAAACCACGCTTGAAAGTCCGAAACCAATCCATGCAATTACACTTATTCCGCCAACCAGCATTCCAACTAAAGCTGAAAGTGCGGACATTTTTTTGGAATACAGAGAAAAAAGCAACACAGGTCCGAAACTTGCGCCAAATCCGGCCCATGCATTTCCAACGACATTTAAAACCGTATCGTTTGAAAGAAACGCTAAAATTGTGGCGACTACGGCTACTACGACAACAGCAAAGCGAGAGATTAAGGTTTGCGTTTTAGGACTTACATCTTTTTTATAAAATGCGAAAATAAAATCATTTGTAACAGAACTTGCGCTAACTAAAAGTTGTCCTGAAATCGTGCTCATAATAGCAGCTAAAACTGCTGAAATAATGATTCCGACAATAAACGGGTGAAATAAAATTTTGCCCAGATCCAAAAATACGGTTTCAGCGTCTTTTAAAGGCGCTCCTGTTTGGTTGAAATATACAAAACCTATCAAACCGCTCAAAACTGCGCCAAGCAGTCCCAGAGCCATCCATGAAATTCCTATTTTCCTTGCGCTTTCAAGTTCAGCCGAACTTCGTATTGCCATAAATCGCACGATAATGTGAGGTTGTCCGAAGTATCCGAAACCCCATGCAAGAAGTCCTACAATTCCTAAAAATGATTGATTGTAAAAAATATCAAGATGATTGTTATCAAATTTAGCAACTTCGTTAAAAAATGAGCTGTCGCTTGGAATATTTAAAGCTAAATATGAAACTATAGGTATCAAAATAAGCACCAGAAACATCAAAGTTCCTTGAAGCGCATCCGTTATACAGACTGCTTTAAAACCGCCGAAAAATGTGTAAAAAACTACAATTGCCAAGGTTAAAATAGCGCCTGCGGCAAAATCAAGGCCAAAAAAACTATTAAAGGTTTTTCCGCCTGCAATCATTCCGCTGCTTACATAAACTGTAAAAAATACCAAAATCAAAAGACCTGAGATTATGCGAAGTGTCTTTGTGCGGTCTTTGAAACGATTTTCCAAAAAATCCGGAATTGTTATACTATCGCTCGCAACTTCCGTATAAACGCGAAGTCTTTTGGCTAAAAATTTATAATTTGCCCAAGCTCCGATTGTAAGTCCGATGGCAATCCAAATACTGCAAATTCCTGTTGCATAAATAGCTCCGGGCATTCCAAGAAGCATCCAGCCGCTCATATCGGAAGCTCCTGCAGAAAGCGCGGTAACAAGCGGACTTAATTTTCGGTTGTCAAGCAAATATTCGCTCATATTTGCGTTTTTATTATAATAATATCTTCCTATAACAATCAAAATTCCAAAATATATGGCGATTGCCGCATAACTCCAAAGGCTCATTTTATTGGCATCCTGTGCATTCTATACTTCTATCCACCACATCCGGTTTTTTATCTACTACAGATGAATCCGGGCTTTGACTTCTTAAATAATATGTTGATTTTAAGCCGAGTTTCCAAGCAAGAGTGTAAATGTCGTTTAAAATTCTTGCACTTGATTTTTCAAGTGAAATAAAAATATTCAGACTTTGTCCTTGATCGATCCATTTTTGGCGTACTGCCGCCGCTTTTATCAAAAGTCTTTGATCAAGTTCGTAAGCAGGAGTATAAAGTTGCCAAGTATCAGGACTTAAATTCGGCACAACAACCGGAATCATTCCGCTAAGATTATGTTCAAACCATTTTCTTTTATATACAGGCTCAATTGTTTGAGTCGTTCCGACGAGTATGGAAATGCTTGACGTAGGCGCAATCGCCATTAAATATCCGTTTCTCATTCCATCTTTTTTTACTTTTTCTCTTAAATATTTCCAATCGCAACCGTCTTCATCAAAAAGTCCGCCACGTTTTACCAAAGCTTTTGCTTCTTCATTTGCAAGGTCTATTGGCATTATTCCTTTACTCCAATTCGATCCTTCAAAATCAGGATATTTTCCTTTTTCAATCGCAAGATTGGAACTTGCCAAAATTGCGTTGTAGCTGATATTTTCCATAATTTTATCAATAAACTCGAAGTGCTCGTAGCTTCCCCAAGGAATTCCTTTTGTAGCAAGCATTTGCGCTTCGCCCATTACGCCAAGTCCGATAGCTCTTGTTTTTAAATTCGTGTGTTTTACTTTTATGTGCGGATAAAAATTTAGATTAATTACATTATCAAGCATTCTTATTGCAATCGGCATTACTCTTTGTATATCTTCTTTTGTATTTATTTTGCTTAAATTTATACTTGCAAGATTGCAAACCGCCGTTAATCCTTCGTCGTAAGCTTTTTCTACACAAAATACATCTTTTCCGTCAAGCGCATCAAGCGATGTGATTTTTTTACCTTTTTTAATTAGTCCGTTATCCAAAGTAATATCGTCTTCTTCTTCAAAAAGTTTAATACTTCCATCGTTAAATGTTACTTTGATTTTATAGTGATTCGGCCTTGTGTTTTGGAAAATTTCCGTGCAAAGATTAGAACTGCGAATGATACCTTCATGTGCATTAGGATTTGCTTTGTTAGCATTATCTTTAAAACACAAAAACGGCATTCCGCTTTCAAAGCAGCTTGTCAGAATTTTTTTCCAAAGTTCTTTTGCCGGTATAAGAGATTTTGAAATTTTGGAATTATTTTCATACTCTATATATTTTTTTTCAAATTCTTCGCCGTAACAATCACATAAATCAGAGACTTCCGCAGGATCAAAAAGAGTCCAGTTTGCATTTTTTTCAAGGCGCTTCATAAAAAGGTCATTTATCCAAAGTGCAGGGAAAAGTTCGTGAGCTCTTCTTCTTTCTTCGCCTGAGTTTTTACGCAAATCCAAAAAATCGCCTATATCCATATGCCAAGTTTCTATATATGTGGCGATCGCGCCTTTTCTTGTTCCAAGCTGATCGACTGCGACTGCTATATCGTTTGTAATTTTTAGAAACGGTATAATTCCGCCAGCCGCATTTTTATTTCCGTCTATGCTTCCTCCGATTGCTCTTACTTTGCTCCAATCCCAACCGATTCCGCCGCCAAATTTTGAAAGCAGAGCCATCTCTTTAAAACTGTCAAAAATTCCTTCAATATTATCAGGTGTACTTCCTACATAACATGAGCTTAATTGGTGGCGCGGTGTTCTTGCGTTTGAAAGAGTCGGCGTAGCGCACATAACTTCAAATTTTGAAAGTAAATCGTAAAATTTTTTTGCCCATGTTTGACAATCAAGTTCATTTTGTGCCAAGAACATAGCAATAGCCATAAACATTTGTTGAGGCAGTTCAATCGGTCTTGCTTCATTATCTTTTAACAGATATCTATCATAAAGAGTTTTTATTCCAAGATATGTAAATTGTAAATCTCTTTGAGGTTTTATATAATCTTGTAAATCATCAAGATCATATTTTTCTTTTAAACCAAGCAAAATTTTACCTTCTTTTTCGCCGCGCTCAAAATATTCTCTAAGTGAATTGTATCCGTTAAAAGTCGTTACTTTGTGATATAAATCGTAAAGAAAAAGGCGAGCTGCGACAAATGTCCAGTTAGGTTGATCAACATCTATTTTTTCGACTGCCGTTTTTATCAAAGTCTGTTGAATTTCTTCCGTTGAAATCATATCTCTAAACTGAATTTTAGCGTCCAATTCAAGTTCGCTGAGACTAACGTTATCAAGCCCTTCAATTGATTCTCTTGTGTATTTTCTAATCTTAGAAATATCCAATTCTTCGGTTCGACCGTTTCGTTTTACTACTTTCATAAAATTCCTTTGTTAATTTCCATAATCAATCAAAATTTTATAAATTTTTTAGTTTTTTGCATTTATAAAATTGTGATTGATTAAATTGTATATCCTGAAATTTAAAAATTTATTTTATCTAATGTTTCCAAAAAGTTTTCTTTTACTTTAAAAATTTAATAAATTATTGTAAAATATATTTTTGAATTATTAATAAAGGATAAAAAATGAAAAAAATTTTAGTAATGTTGCTTGTTTTTTGCGGCTTGTCTTTTTCGCAAACTTTAAAATTTGTAACAAGTCCTGATGATCCGCCGTTTTCATATATGAAAGACGGAAAATACACAGGGGTTGATATGGAAATTTTAGACAACGTTGCAAAAAGAGCTGGTTTTGATTATGAAATTGTGCAAACTTCGTTCGAGAGAATAGGAGACGAGCTTGATTTGGGAGCTGATTTCGCAATTTCATCCATAGCAAAAACTGCCGAAAGAAGCGCTAAATTTGATTTTTCGGATAAGTACTATGAAGCTACTCAACTTTTTGTAGCTGAACAAGGAAATGATTTTATTTCAAAAGATAGTTTAATCGGCAAAAAAATAGGTGTAATAAATTCGAAAAGCGTTCAAGAAAGACTTGCGCAAAGTATACCTGATGCAGAGGTTATTGTAGCCGGCAGTTTGGTAAATTTGATAGTTGTCGCAAAAACAGGTAAAGTGGATGCTATTATAGTAGAATCTACAAATGCTCCAAGTGTGCTTTTTAATGATTACGAAAATGTATCTGAAAAAGATAAAATGGGTCTTGATATGTTAAGAGAGTTGAATTTGGGTAAAAAACTTGAAATATTTCATATAGAAAGTTCGGATGACGGCGAGTTTTGCATCATTACCAAAAAAGGCACTCACGCAGGTGAACTTGCTAAAATCAATTCGGCTTTAGAATCTATGAAAAATGATGGCACAATAGCTAAAATTTTAGCTAAATATAAAGTAAAATAAAAAAAGTGGAATTTTAATTCCACTTTGAAATTTTGAGTTTTTATTTTTAAAAATAATTGCTTTGTATTGAATTGCAAATCCAAACAAACGCTATAATCGCCAAAATCATACTCTTTCGATATTTCCGGATTTTATTAAAATAAAACATTGATATTTTATAGAGCCGTCGTTATCTTTTATATTTTAGGTTTCATAGGCTTGTAATAATATTCTTCTTCATTTTCGTCATCTTGGCAATTTATTCGGTTATAAATTTTATTGTCCGTTTTTTTGTTTTTCTGATAATACAAATTCAATATCAAATAAAAAATCTTCCGAAAATGTATTAGAATTTACACTTTCGTTTAAATTATGTTTTAAATTCGTTTTTTTTTTTTTTTTTTGAAAGTAAAATTTAATTCATCAATATCGGCATATTGTTATTGCATTTTTTCGTTAAAAAAAATTTTTATAGTTCCTACAAAGAAAAAGTCAAATCAAAAAAAATCTCTTATTTTTATCTCTACCGCTAAAAGCGGCGACTTTTTTATAACCTTTATCGCAATCGGGTACGCTGTAATAGCTGTCATAACAGAAAGCTGATTTGCCGCAAGTACGTCCGTTACTAAAATTGCACTTTTTTTTATAAAGTTCTTTTCATTTTTTATATAATTTATTGTTTTTTTGAATACTGTCCGAATATATTTATAAATAAAATTGTAAAATATTTTTTTGAAAACATAGTAAAAAAATTTATTAAGGCAAATATATGGCGGTTTTTGTCTTTAAAATCGCCATATATTTTTATTTAAGCCTTAAAATTCCAAAGCAATTAAAAATTTATTATTTTCCATTTTCAAGTTTTACTGCCAGCTCTTTTAAAGCTTTCAGATTTATTTTTCCTGAGCCGAGAAGTGGAATTTGATCTATTTTATAAATAACGCTTGGTTGCATAATTGAAGCGATTTTTGAGTCTAAAATTCGCTTTTTTATTTCACTTTCATCAATTTCGCCCATGTAAAGCATTATAATTTTTTCACCTTTTTTTGCATCGTCTACATTTGTGCAGCAAAATGATATTTCATCTTTAAATATTTCACTTAGTAGTGATTCTACGGCGCCCAAACTTATCATTTCGCCACCGATTTTTGCAAATCTTGAAATACGATCCGTAATCGTTAAAAAGCCGTCATTGTCAATAAAACCGATATCGCCGCTTTTATAATATCTTACGCCGTCAATTTCCGTGATGACTTCTTTTGTCTTTTTGTCGTTTTTATAATAGCCTTTCATTACTTGCAAACCGCCTATTATTACAAGTCCTTCAGTTCCTACAGGAAGTTCTTTTAAAGTATCAGGATCTACAATTTTTACAATTGTACCAGGAAGCGGCAAGCCTACAGTTCCGTTTTTTGAGAATTTTAATTCTTGAAAAAATTCAGGTTCCAGTATGCTTGGTGTATTTACACATACTACAGGCGTTGTTTCTGTAGTGCCGTAACCCTCATAAATCGTAATTCCGAATTTCATTTTAAAATCTTCTTTTGTGCTTTGATTTAATTTTTCAGCTCCTGCAATAGCAAAACGGATTGAACTGAACATAAGCGGATTTATGCGTTTAGAACGTGTATAAATTCTAAAAAATGTAGAAGTTCCGAACATTATGGTAGTTCTAAATTTAGCCGACATTTTTCCTATAGTAGCCGCGTCGGTAGGATCAGGAACATGAACACTTAAAATTCCTTCGCTTAAAGGTAATAATGTAGTAACCGTAAGACCGAAACAGTGGAAAATAGGTAAACTTGCCAAAATTGCGTCATTTTCATTCGCATTTACGAGCTCTATAAGCTGTTTTATATTCGCCATAATATTTTTATGTGTTAAAACTACGCCTTTTGGTGTTCCTTCACTTCCGCTGCTAAACAAAATCGTAGCTTCGTCGTCTATTTTCACATTTGCAAAATATAAAAACTCCAACATAAATTTTGGAAGCAAAAGCGCCTTTAAAAGTGCGCAAATTTTATCACGTTTTGAAATTTTATCTTTTATATCTTCCAAAAATATAAATTTATTGCCGATACTGCTTTGTAAATCAAATCCGCGATCTTTTAATTTTTCTACAAATTTTCTTGATGAGATTATTGTTTTTATTTCACCGATTTCTACACATTTTATTAAATTTTCTTCGCTTAAAGTATAATTTAAATTGACACTGACTTTTCCTAACATAAAAAGCATAAGATTTGTAATTGAACCTGCTACGGATGACGGTAAAACAACACCGATATTTTTTTGACCTTTAAAAAGGTGTTCCATTTTATTTATAAATAAAATTATGCCTGTAATTACTTTCAGGTTATTTAAATTCGCCCCTGTTGAATCTATCATTGCTGTTTTAAAAAGATTTGATTTGGCCTGTTTGAACCAATTAAACTGCATCGGTTCAAGTGTTAAAATTTGATTTGTCCAGCTGAAAAATGATAATTCAATTACTTTGTTTTTGACTTCGTTTGCGGTTGAGTTTATATCCATAGGTGCGCCGAAATCAACTCTAATATATCTTTTTCCATGCGTGCTTATTTTTTTGTAATAGCTGTTTGCGCGCGAAAAGCTTGAGCCCCAAAGCCCACGTATATAAAACGGAACTATAACTGCATTTGCATCTTTTGCTGCAAGCTCAAAACCGCTTTTAAATTCATCTAAAATTCCGTTATAACTGATATGACCTTCCGGAAAAAGCGCCACAACTTCACCGTTATTTAGAAGTTCATGTATTTTTTCTATTGCACTTTTGCTTACTCCAAGTCCGATAGGTATAACGCCGAAAATTTTAAAGAACCAACGCAAATACCAAATATCGTAAAAACTTTTATACATAGCAAATTTTATCGGGCGCGGCGCTGCAATTTGCACCATAGCCCAATCTATCCAGCTTATATGGTTTCCAAGAAGCAAAACTCCACCTTTTTGAGGAATATTTTCCACTCCTCCGACATTTACTTTAAAACCGAGCCTAAAAAGCGGCCAAACCAAAATTCTGGTAAATAAATGCGGTAAGTTTCTGATTGCTATAAATGTGCATATCAGCATACAAACAGCTAAAATAGAAAAAATTCCGTTTGTCGGAATTTTAAAATATACAAGCATTACGCCAAATACTAAAAATAAAACCATAAAAATGTTTTGGAAAAAATTGCTTCCTGCAAGAACACGACCCATTTGTTTTTCAGGCGTGAAAAATTGTATGTTCGCATTTAACGGAACGATGAAAATTCCACCGCTAAATCCAAATGCAAACGAACCTACGCACATCCAAAAGATATTGCTTGCATTTGCAAAAATCAAAACCGAAATAAACAGCCCGAATGAGCCAAAAGGCACCATTCCGATCTCTATGTGCTTTTTACAGTAATTTCCTGCAATTGCCGATCCTATTATGATTCCTATAATACTTACGGCAAGGATAAATTGAATGATTTCTACATTATCACTTCCTGTAATAAGTTTAAAATGCGCAGGAAAAGTAGCGATGATCAGTTGCGACATTCCCCAAAACACCGAAATTCCAATTATACAAAGAAAAAGATTTCTGCTTTTGAATAAAATTTTTAAATTTTCTACAAGATAATTGAATTTGAAATATTTTTTCTTATCAAAATTCAGCTTTTCATCTGTCGGCTCGAAAAACGGAATTTTAAATGTAAAAATAGTTTGAACTACGGCTAAAATAAACAAAATAATACCGATAAAATAAATCGAATGAAGCATTTCGGCGATATTTGAGCCATCTACATATTCTTCAAAAATAATGGAAAAAGCAAGACTTGCAATCAAAATCGCTACGATTGTTATACTTTGGACAAGACCGTTTGCTACACCTAAATTTTCGGCTCCTACCAGTTTTTTTATCAAACCGTATTTTGCCGGCGAATAAATCGCGGATTCAATACCAAGTAAAATCGTCGCTGCAAAAGCTGCATAAAAAAAGCCGAAATAATAAAAAATCGTAATTAAGAGAGTTAGTAAAATTTCTAAAGTAGCGCATATTCTTGTGATTGTCGTGCGGGAAAATTTATCACTTAAAAATCCTGAAAGCGAAAAAGCTAAAACAAAAGGAAGCAGGATCAATAAATTTATAACCGAGCTTAAAATAATCAGTGTATCGCCGCTGAAATTTTTAACTAAAATGTTTTGAATTGTTATTTTATGACCCAAATCGACTCCGGCATTTAAAAACATAACAATTAAAAATGGAACAAAACCTATTAAATTTATTACATTTCGCATAAAAAACCTTTTTGTAAATAAAAATAAACTATTGGATTTTATCTAAAATTTGTTTAAAATTTAATGACTTAAAAAAGCTGTTTATATGTAAAATTCAGAATTTTTTAATTTTATTTTAAATCGCCCCAACGCTTGTTTATGCTTAAACTGGTTTTTAACGGAACATTCAGTTTAACGACATTTTGCATAATTTCTTGCATTTTTTTGCCGAAACTTTCGCTCATATCATCTCTTACTTCAAAAATCAGTTCATCGTGAATTTGCAGAAGAAGTCTTGTATTTTCATTTAAAAACGGAGAAATTTCAACCATTGCTTTTTTTATGATATCAGCGGCGCTGCCTTGAAATTTGGTATTTACACTTTCTCTTTCATACATTGCAAATTGCATAGGTGTGGCGTTTGCAAAATCAAAATATCTTTTTCTTCCGAAAAGAGTTGTTGTGTAGCCATTTTTTTTCGCTTCGCTTTTTAAATTTTCCATAAAATTTTTTATGCTTGCAAATGCTTTGAAATATTTTTCTATATAGTCTTTGGCGTCGCTTCTGCTTATGCCAAGTTCGTTTGAAAGTTTGCTCGCTCCCATTCCGTAAATCAGTCCGAAATTTATTGTTTTGGCAACCGCGCGTTTTTCTTTATCGCTTGTTCCGAATATACTGATAGCGGTTCTTGAGTGAATATCTTCATCTTCTCTGAAAGCTCTTAGTAACTCTTTGTCAAGACTAAAATGCGCTAGAAGCCTAAGTTCGATTTGCGAATAATCAAGACCCACGAAACTGAATCCGTCTTTTGAGACAAAACAATTTCTCATTTGCACGGCCATTGACCCGTGAGCCGGTATATTTTGCAGATTAGGATTTTTGCTTGAAAGTCTTCCTGTGCTGGTTCCTGTTTGCAAGAAATTTGAAAAAATTCTGTTTTCATCGTTTTTTAAAGCTAGAGCTAAAAGCGGCTCTGTGTAGGTACTTTGAAGTTTATAAAGTTCGCGGTAGGCTAAAATTTTAGGAACTACAGCGTGAAGTTCTGAAATAGCGCTAAGCGCACTTTCATTCGTGCTGTAACCTGTTTTTGTTTTTTTCTTCGCCGGTAGGCCAAGATGTTCAAAAAGAACTTCGCCAAGCTGTTTAGTCGAGTTTATATTAAAATTTTCGCCGCTTAAATCATAAATTTCATTCGTTAAAATTTTAAGTTGTTCTGCGATTTCGTTTATCATTTCTTTTAATGATGAAATATCCATTTTTATGCCGTTTTCTTCCATATTAAGAAGCACTTTTATAAATGGAAATTCCAAATTTTTTGCTAAATCCAAAAGCTCGGTGCTTAAAATTCCGCAAAATTTCTTATAAAATTTCAAAGTTATCCATGCGTCTTCACTCGCGTAATTTGCAGCGTTTTTTACATCCACGCTTGAAAAATTCTCTCCTTTTTTGACTACATTTTCAAATTTTATAGTATCATAATCAAAATATCTTTTTGCAAGATTATCCATTCCTACGCTGTTATCAGGATCCATTAGCCATGCCAAAATCATCGTGTCGGCATATTTTGCTGGTGGATTTAATCCAAAATTATTTCTTACTATGCGAAAATCATATTTTAAATTTTGACCTATTATAAATTTGGTGTAAATCGCTTCAATAAGGCGCTTTGCTATATTTTTATCAAGCATATCCGGCGCTCCAAGATAGCTGTGAGCTAAAGGTACGTAAAAGCTTGATTTTTCATCCCAACAAAACGAAAATCCTACGATTTTGGCATTATGACTATCCACGCTCGTGGTTTCCGTATCAAATGCGATTTCTTTTACATTTTCCAAATCGTTTAAAATTTTATCTGCCTGCTCTTTTGTACTGACTGTTATGGCTTTGAAATTAAGTGTTTTATCTGTATCTTTGGAATTTTCAAGTGCGGATAAAATTCTGTTTAAATTGTATTCTTTTAAAATTTCAGTAATTTTTAAAAGCGGATTTTCGGTCGGAAACTCTGCTCCAAGAAGATCAGGAACTTCAAGTCCATCGTAAAGCGAAGCAAGTTTTTTACTCATAAACGCATTTTCTTTGCCTTCAATAAGAAGATCTTTTTGGCGATTTTGCGGTAAGTTATCAATATTTTCATAAATTTTTTCAAGTGAGCCGAAATTTTCAAGTAGCTTTTTTGCGCCTTTTTCGCCTATGCCTTTGATTCCCGGGATATTATCGGCGCTGTCGCCGCAAATTCCTAAAAAATCGCGAACCTGCTCAGGCCAAACGCCGTATTTTTCAAAGCAGCCGTCACGGTCGTAAAGCATTTTTTTTGCAGGACTGTAAACCCGTACGTTTTCGCCTATCAGCTGATACAAATCTTTATCGTGCGTAACTATGTTTATTTGCATATTTTTAGAGTATTTTTTAACGAAACTGGCGATTATATCATCAGCCTCATATCCTTCCTGACAAAAAGAGCAAAGCCCCATTTTTTCTATCATTTCTATGCAAACAGGAAGTTGATCCAAAAGCGCTTTTGGCGGCTCCGGGCGGTTTGCTTTGTAGTTCGGATCTATATCTGAGCGAAATGTTTTACCTTTGCTGTCAAGTGCAAATACGATATAATCGCTATTAAATTCATTTTTTAGGTTTGCTATGAAATTTGCAAATCCGCTAATCATTCCGCTTGGTTTGCCGTCTTTGTTTTTTAATGAAGAAAGTGCGTAAAAAAGTCTGAAAAAGAAGCCGAAAGTATCTATAATCGTTAAAGTTTTCATAATATTCCTTGAAATTTTTTATTGGATTTTAGCGAAAAAGGACTTAAAATTCACAAACATTAAAAGTTAAATTCTAAACAGAATATCGTATTTATCTATATTTTACGGTAAAAATAAACTTGCAGGAAATCTAATAAAAATTTTAAAATATTTTTATAAGATTTTTCTGATCTTCTTTTTTTAAATCTTTTTTATAAAAAATTTAATATAATTTTATACAAAAATTTTTGGAGGACAAAATGAGCGAAAATACAAATATATTTATAAATCGTGAACTTTCATGGTTGAAATTTAACTCTCGCGTGCTTGAACAATGTAAAAAAGATATTCCGCTTTTAGAAAAATTAAAGTTTTTGGCTATTTATTGCACAAATTTGGATGAATTTTATATGATCAGAGTTGCCGGATTAAAACAACTTTTTACAGCAGGAATTGTAGTCAGCGGAAACGATGAAATGACGCCTCTTGATCAGCTTCGTGAAATTCGCGCTTATTTGCAAAATGAAAAAAATGAACTTGAAAACGAATATTTTAAAATTAAAAACGAATTGGCGAATAAAGGACTTTTTATAAAAAATTACAATGAGCTTGACGAAGAGCTCAGCGCGAAAGCGGATGAGTTTTTTTTCACTCAAATTATGCCGATTATCATTCCGATAGCCGTGGATTCTACACGTCCTTTTCCACATCTGAATAATCTCAGTTTCGCGCTTGCGGTAAAACTTCGAGAAGAAAATAATCCTGAAAGCGTGCATTTCGGTATGATACGAATTTCGCGCGTGCTTCCAAGATTTGTAAAAGTTGCAAATGATACATATGTTCCTATTTCAAGTATCGTAGGACGCCACGCGGAAGAAATTTTTCCTGGATATAAATTAATAAGTTCGGCTGCATTTCGTGTCACAAGAAATGCTGATATTGTGATTGAAGAAGAGGAAGCTGATGATTTTATGATTATCCTTGAAGAGGGATTAAAACTTCGACGTCGCGGTGCTTTTGTGCGTTTGCAAGTTCAAAAAGATGCGGATCCTGAAATTTTGGAATTTCTAAACGCGCATCTTAAAATTTTTTACAAAGATGTATATGAATACAGCATTCCGATTACATTGGATGGACTTTGGGAAATAACTTCAAATAAAGATTTTATAAATTTGGCTTATCCGCCTTATGCTCCAAAAACACTTCCTCCGTTTGATGAAAATGTTTCAATTTTTTCTACAATGGATAAAGAAAATATTTTGATTTATCATCCTTATGAGAGCTTCGATCCGGTGGAAAAACTTATAAAAGAGGCTGCAAAAGATCCGAAAGTCATATCTATCAGAATGACTCTTTATAGAGTTGAAAAAAACTCTCCTATAGTGCAAGCTTTGATAGATGCTGCAAATGACGGTAAACAAGTAACTGCTATGGTTGAATTAAAAGCGCGTTTTGACGAAGAAAACAATTTACACTGGGCAAAAGCTTTAGAGCAGGCAGGTGCGCACGTAATTTACGGAATTACAGGTTTTAAGGTTCATGCTAAAATTACACAAATAATAAAAAAAGATGCCGGAAAATTGAAATTTTATATGCATCTAGGAACCGGAAATTATAATGGAAGCAGTGCTAAAATTTACACGGATGTAAGTTTTTTCACAACAGATGAGATGTTTGAAAAAGATACCACAAATTTTTTCCATATTCTTTCAGGTTATAATAAAAATCGCAAACTCGATAAACTTTCAATGTCGCCAATGCAAATCAAAGAGAGACTTCTTGAAATGATAATGATGGAAACAGAATACGGTGAAGAAGGCAGAATCGTAGCAAAAATGAACGCTCTTGTCGATAGCGATATGGTAAAAGCGCTTTGTAAAGCAAGTGCGGCAGGCGTGAAAATCGATCTTATAGTGCGCGGAATTTGCTGTCTCCGTCCCGGAATTAAAGGTGTAAGCGAAAATATTCGCGTCATTTCAATTGTAGGAAAATATTTGGAACACGCAAGAATTTTTTATTTTAAGCACAATAATCCCGGATTTTACATTTCAAGTGCAGATTGGATGCCTCGTAATTTAGAACGCAGGCTGGAGCTTATGACGCCTATTTATGATGAAAATTTACAAAATAAACTGAAAGAAATTTTAAAGCTTCAAATAAAAGACAATAATCTTGCATTTGAACTTAAAAACAGCGGTTCATATGAAAAAGTCGAAGTTCCTGATGGTTGCGAAAAGATAAACAACCACGAATATTTGGAAAATTATTATAATAAACTTTATAAAAATATCCAAAAACACCGAGATGATCATATCAGTATGATCGCAACGAAATTGTTAAAGGAAAGTTAAAATTAAAATTTTGACTGTTTTTTATATGAGTTTTTTAAAACATCGCATATAAATCGCGAAAAATTTGCCGAACGTTGCTGTTAGAAATTCGGATGAAATTTACGGCAGCGATTTTGGCAAAACAGATGTAAAAAGCAGAAATTTTTAAGTGAAGCGCACAAAATTCAGTTTTTAAATTTCATATTTTTCAGTTTAATAAGCGCTATGAAGGTTTATTTTTACGCTCGTTTGCTTGCGCCAATCGAAAATGCGCTGGCATATAAAAACTACACGCAGTTATTTTCAACCTGAAGCGGTTCGTTTAGTATTTGCCAAGTGGACGAAATAAGTTCGGGCTTGTTTAATTTTTGCTAAATGTTGAAGATACGGCTTATTTTTGTTCGTTTGATTATAAAGCCATTTTAACATAGACGGCGCATTTTATATAGACGTGAAAAATTATGTGGATTTTGTGATAAATATAAAAAGTTTATCCAGAATTTATAACTAAACGGCATTTTTAAGCCGTTTATTTTTACAGACACGCTTAAATATGGCTTTATTAGATAAAATTTTAAAAGCCGATTTTTTATAAGTATTTTAAAATTTAGCTTATTTTTTTTTGATAAATAATTGAATTTTAAAAAAATTTCGGTTTGTAAACGGCAAGAACTTCGGTTTTATAACGTAAAATGTTTTACCGCTTTTAAAAGTTTCAATCAAGCAGACAAAAGCTGTTTAAATTTTATTATTCACATCGCCTGAATATTTTATAGCGCCTTTAGTGCTATTTAAAATTTCGCTTACATCTTTTTGACTGAAATTTTCATCGTCGTAATCAAAAACCATAGAAACGTCTTCAACATTTTCAAGCGCCTCAATTGCTCTAAAAATCGCTATTTGATTATCTATTTTATCACTTTGTATTGTTGCTATTATTTTACTTTTTTCGTGTGTTACGATTTCAACACCTTTAAAATCATTTAAAATTTGCAGCGTTGATTTTAATTTTTCATCATCCTTAATTCTAATTATTACACTTGAAATATTCATTTTATGCTCCATATCTTTATTTTTTTATCGAAATTCGAAGTTACGATAAAATCGTTATTTAAAATGATTGAGCCGAGATTTCCGTCATTTGTCTTTATTATATTTGAAATTTCAAAATTTTGTGTGTTTATCAGCGTTATATCGCCGTTTTCGCTACTTTGGTAAGCAAGCGTCTTTCCGTTTTCGCCGATAGAAACCGCATAAACCAAAAACTCGCTTTCAAAGTTTTTGACGATGTCATTTTTAAAATCAAAAAACGAAGCGCTTTTATCGTTTGCACCGGTTGCTATTTTTAGATTTGAGCTAATCGCCAAATCGTGTATACGGTCTTTATGCAGACTTTTTTGAGACAGTATTGTTTTTGAAATGATATCAAATACATAAACTTTTCCGCCTTCGCTTGCGAGAACCAAAATTTTACGATTCGGCGAAATTTCGACACTGCTTAAAGACGAACTTGAAATTTTAATCGGATCTGACATTTTGCCGTTTTGCAAATCGAAAAAGTAAATTTCACCACTTAAATCCGCCAAAATAGCTAGATTTTTATTTATAAAAAATGCATTTTTAAAATTCTCACTTTTTAAATCAAAATCTTTTTTGCCTAAAATTTCAAGTTTTTGCGCACCGAAATCAGAGCTTAAAAGCACTAAAATTTCATCATCAAGCAAGTCGGCGCTAAAAATTCTGCTCTCAATCAAATCTCCAAAATACGTTTTTATTTTTGGAAATTTATAATTCATTTTTTGTGTGAAATTTTCATCTAAAATTTCTATTTCGCCGTTATCCAATGAGATTAAAAAATCTTTTCGGATTTGTTTTATATTTAGCACGTTTGCGTTAAATTCCATCTCTTTAATAAGCTCTGAAAAAGAAAATTCAAATAAAATAAAAATAACAATTAAAAATCTCAAACTTCGGCCTTTAAAGTGATTGCATTTTTAAAGCAAGATCCGATACATTCGGCGCAACCGACGCATTTATTGTTTATAACAGGACGAAAAACGCCAAAATAATCAATCGCTTTGAATTTGCAGATGTCAAAGCAGTTATAGCAAACTACGCCATTCCAAGCCAAGCACGAATTTACTGAAATTTCGGCTATTGCGTGGATTTTTGCAGGAAATTTTAAAGATAATGTTAAGCGCTTCGAATTCTCACACGATACGGCGCATTTTCTGCAAAAATCGCAACCTTTTTCATTCGGTATAAATTTTACTTTTTTCCCGTCAAATTTCAGTAAATCTTTATCGCATGCGTTTATGCAGACCGCTTCGCAACCATCGCAATCAAATTCTCCGGAAAAATAAGGCGGAGAGATGAAATTTTCCCGCCTTAAAATTTTGTCAAAAATCGCTCTTTTGTCGCTCTTCAATTATTTTACACCTTCATTTAATTTGTCAATTAAATTTGATGAGTGTTTTTCGTTTTTACTGCGAAATTCCGCTTTAAAATTATTTTTTACAAGAGGTTTAGCGTTTGCTTGCGGAACATGGCACGCCAAACAATCATATCTTGCAGTTTCCAATTCTCCATTGTCGTCTTTTCCGGTTCTTAAATCAACCATGTGAGTTTTAGGGACAGAGGTTGAGTTTAAGTCAACCGCAAATTCCGGCAAATGGCAAGTTGTACAGGCATTTAAATCCGCTGTAATAGGAAGCATTCCTTCTAAATCGTGCGGAATAAGAGGCGGCGAATTTTCGAAGCTTCTATCAAATCTTTTTGACATTCCGGCCGTTTCGGCGGTATAATTTATATCTTTTAATTTAACCTTATTTTCATCAAAAAAATCATTTCTAAAATTATCTGTTTTAGCGTATAATGCCCCACAAATAAGGCATCCGCAAAGCAAAACATAGCCAAATTTCATTTTTTCTCCTTTAAATTCTGTATATTAAAATTGAGTGCATTATCTTCGCAAACATCAACACATCGTCCGCAACTTATGCACTCACTTGAAATTTTAAAATCTTTTTTTGCTATTTGCTCCAAAACCTGTTTTTCTGGGCAAACGGCTTTACATTTCATACATTTTGTGCAATTTTCTGAAGTGTGAAAAATTCTAATAAGCGAAAATTTACCGACAAACGCATAAAATGCGCCAAGCGGGCAAATATTCGAGCATATAAGCCTTTCACCCAAAAAACAATCTATAGCAAAAATAACTATAAATATTCCAAAAAAATCTGCACTCAAAAATACGATAGAACGCGTTAAAGCGCCTACTTGACTTATATTGTCAAAAGCTTGAATTCCTAAAGCGGAACTCATTATTAAACTTAAAATAAGCGTTAAATATCGAAATTTAGGGCTTATTTTTATAAAATTCTCATAAAAACCGAATTTTTTCCTTATAAAATTTGCAAAATCAGTGATTAAATTTACCGGACAAACCCAACCGCAAAATGCGCGTGGCGCGATAAGCGCATAGAAAATCAAAACTATTAAAGCGCCTGAAATCGCGCTTGCACCGACACCGACACCTGTAAAAATTATTTGTAAAACAGCAAACGGATCGCTTAGTGAAATTTTGCCGAAAAGCACTGATGAGCTTAAATCTCCGACTAAAATTTCATAAATTTTAAAATTTCCAAGCAAAAACAGCGTCAAAATCGAAAGCGTAACAACCCTGCGAATAAAATTTATTTTCATTAAAATTCTCCGCTATTTAAGCTGTCAATCGCTTTTTGTCTGTTTATTTTTACGTTTGTATCAGCATTTATAAGTTTTTTATCGGCGCCTTTTTCCCAACCTTTGACATAATTATCACCGACATTTCCAAGACCGACTTCGCGCGGTAAAACAAAAATCGCCGCTTTTTCTGTTATGCAGGCATGTTCGCATTTTCCGCATCCTACGCAATAAGCCGGATCAATGACAGGAAGTAAAAATGCGTGTTTTCCGGTTCTTTCATTTCGTTTAAGTTCCAAACGTAAAGCCTTATCGATAAACGGACAGGCGCGATAACAGGCATCGCATTGAATTCCCCAGAATGCAACGCAATTTGTTTGATCTATTACGCTGATTCCTGCTTTTACTTTTGAAATATCAGCTTTTTTATTTGTGCTCACACTATCAAAATTTAAAGCATCCGTAGGACAAATTTTTACGCAAGGCAAATCTTTGCAAAGATAACAAGGAATTTTTCGTGGCGTGAAATATGGTGTACCTGCGATTTTGGCTTCGCAAGGCCATGCAAGTTTTAATGTATCATAAGGGCAAACTTTTACGCAAAGTCCGCATTTTATGCATTTTGCTAAAAAATCCTGTTCGTTTAAAACTCCAGGCGGTCTTAGAAAATTTTGTGCAAGAAGTCTTGAGCCGCTTGCAACTTTCCACATAAAACCGCCGGAAGCTGCTAAAATCGCGAGTTTAAAGCTATTTTTTAAAATTTCACGCCTTGTCAAATCTACGCCTTATAAATTTTAACCGCACATTTTTTATAATCAGTTTCGCTTGAAAGAGGGCAGGTTGCATCAAGTGTAACTTTATTTATAAAAACGTTTTCATCAAACCAAGGAACATATACAAGTCCTACAGGCGGAATATTTCTGCCTCTTGTATCGATTTTGACTTTTACCTTTCCGCGTCTTGATTCTATCCAAATCGTATCGCCTTGAGAAAGTTTCAATTTTTCCGCATCAAGAGGATTCATATAACAAAGCGCTTCCGGCACGGCTCTATAAAGTTCCGGTACGCGCATTGTCATAGTGCCCGAATGCCAGTGTTCCAAAACTCTTCCGGTGCAAAGCCAGAAAGGATATTCTTCGCTAGGAATTTCAGGCGGATCCATATATGGGCGGAAGAAAATTTTAGCTTTATTGTTTATATCAACTTTATCTTCGCCTTTTATTCCAATCAAATCGCCTTTATCAAGTTTTTTGTTTTTATTTCCGTAAAATGCGAAATCTCCGCTTGTTTCTTCTTTTTTTGCATAAGGATCATATTTTTTATTGAATCTCCAGCTTGTTTCTTTTCCGTCTACTACGGGCCATTTTAGACCGCGAACTTTATGGTAAGTATCAAAATCCGCCAAATCGTGTCCGTGTCCAAGTCCAAATTTCCTATACTCTTCCCAAAGTGCTTTTTGGATAAAAAATCCGTAACCTTTAAAAACTTCGCCGTCACTTCCTTTTACATTTCTTGTGTCACCGTTTACTTCGCTATTGTCAAATTTAATTTTTTCAGGTTTAAAGCCTTTGTAATAATCATTTGCAAACAATATATCAAAAAGTGTCGCATTTTCATCATATCCCATAGTTTTTGCTTCTTCCAAAACATTAGGAAGCGTTAATTTATCATCGATTTTTTGTTCGCCCCAAACGTCTTTCAGTTTAAAGCGTTTTGCAAATTCTAAAATTTGCCATGTATCGCTCATGGCGTCTCCTACAGGCAAAACTTGTTGTCTCCAGTGCTGAGTTCTGCGCTCGGCATTACCGTAAGCGCCCCATTTTTCATAAATCATCGCACTTGGCAAAATAAGATCGGCTACTTTTGCTGAAATTCCGGGATAGCAATCGCTTACTACGATGAAATTATCCATTTCACGCGCCGCTTTTATCCAGTGATTTGCGTTTGCAGTGTTATGCCAAGGATTATTTACCTGTACCCATGCAAATTTTACCTTTCCATCTTCCAAATCTCGCATAAGACCTACAAAATGCGATCCGTTTTTAGGGTTTATGGTTCCTGCCGGAAGTTTCCAAATTTTCTCTGTAATCTCTCTATGTTTAGGATTTGCTACAACCATATCGGCAGGCAGTCTATGGCAGAAAGTGCCGACTTCTCTAGCCGTTCCGCATGCGCTTGGTTGACCTGTAAGAGAAAATGCGCCGTTTCCGGGACTTGCCTGTTTTCCAAGTAAAAAATGCACCATATAACTTTGCTCATTTACCCAGGTTCCTCTGGTGTGTTGATTAAATCCCATAGTCCAGAAACTTACTATTTTACGATTTTTTTCAATGTATAAATTTGCTAAATTTTGGAGTTTTTCTTTAAATTGTTCGATAGATTCATTCTCATCACCTTTTGCGATTTCGGCAACATAATCAAGTGTATAAGGAGCAAGCGCTTTTTTGAACTCTTCAAAGCTGATAGCCCAATGCTTTCCTGCTTTTTTGGCATTTTTCATTTCAAGAGTGTCGCCTGCTTTCAGTCCAAGATAAGCCAGACTTACGCCTTCGGCTTGGCTTAATTTTTTTGAAACCTGATGTGAAACGGTGTCTTTTTCCGCTTCGCTGAATTTTGGATGGTTCGGATTGTTTCTCATTCCATAACCGATATCTACAGGTCCTGTCGCAAACTCGCAATTTTTTAGAAATTCCGTATCTATGGCTTCAGGATGATTATAAACGATTTCTCTTGCGATATAGTTCCAAATCGCCACATCGGTAGATGGACGGAAAATAATTTCAATATCTGCTATACTTGAAGTTCTGCTTGAAAACGTGCTAAGATTTACGACTTTTACTTTTTCAGGCGCACTTAATTTTCTATCATTTACTCTAGACCATAAAATCGGATGCATTTCAGCCATATTTGCACCCCAGGTAACGATTGTATCGGTTAATTCTATATCGTCAAAACAGCCGCTCGGTTCGTCAATTCCAAAAACTTGCATAAAACCTACAACAGCAGATGCCATGCAGTGTCTTGCATTCGGATCTATATTATTGCTTCTGAAACCTGCTTTTACAAGCTTTGCGGCTGCGTATCCTTCTTGGATTGTGTATTGACCGCTACCAAAAACCGCAATTCCTGTCGGACCTTTTTCTTTATAGGCTTTTTTGAACTCTTTTTCCATTACATCAAAAGCTTTTTTCCATGAAACAGGTGCGAATTTTCCATGTTTGTCAAATTCACCTTTTGAATTTACTCGCAAAAGAGGTTCTGTTATTCTGTCATCACCATACATAATTTTTGCGTTAAAATAGCCTTTTATACAGTTTAATCCGCGATTTACCGGAGCTTCAGGATCGCCTTTTACGGCTACTATTTTGCCGTTTTTTGTAGCTACCATGATTCCGCAACCCGTACCGCAAAATCTGCAAACGGCTTTATCCCAGCGCCAACCGTGATTTTCTTCTGCGTTTAAATTTGCAGGAAGTG
Source organism: Campylobacter hominis ATCC BAA-381 (assembly GCF_000017585.1). Lineage (NCBI taxonomy): Bacteria > Pseudomonadati > Campylobacterota > Epsilonproteobacteria > Campylobacterales > Campylobacteraceae > Campylobacter > Campylobacter hominis. The sequence continues at coordinate 1,634,307 of NC_009714.1, read as the reverse complement.
CGATTCCGGCGCTCGCACAGGCTGCAGCGGCAGCTGTGCTTTTAATGAAATCTCTTCTATTCACAAAATTCTCCTCGTGTAAAATTTTATGAATTTTAACATTTGAAAGCTTGGTTTTCCTTGACGTAAATCATTACATTTTAGTTAATTTTTCAAATTTTTAGTTTCGTATAATTTTACAGCCCAACTTGCAGCTTCAATAAAGCTTGAAATTTTAGCAACACCTTTGTATGCGATATCAAAAGCGGTTCCATGATCTACGCTTGTGCGAATTATAGGTAAATTTAAACTTACATTTATACTTTTTTCAAAAAATAGTGATTTTAGCGGAGTTAAACCTTGATCGTGATAAATCGCTGCTATGCGGTTAAAATTTTTCAAATTTTGTGATGTAAAAGCGGTATCCGGAACCAGCGGACCAAAGAAAATCTCGTGTTGTAAAAAGTTGTTAGCTTTATTGATGGCTTTTTTGATTTTCTTTTCTTCGCTTCCACCGATCACACCGTTATCGCTTGCGTGCGGATTAAATGATAGAACCCCGATTTTTTCAAATTTTGTGCATTTATAAAGATTTAATAAAAATTTAGCAAATTTTTCAGTTTTTATCATGGAACTTACTTTTTTTAGTGCCGTGTGATCTGTAAAAAGCGCCGTAAAAAGTTCATCACAACCAAGCATCATAATTGCATTTTTGTGAAATTTGACGCTTAAATAATCTGTATGTCCTACAAATTTTATGCCAGCTTTTTTCCAAGCTTCTTTATTTATCGGTAACGTGCAAACTGCGTCAAATTCGCCTTTTTTGCATTGTTCTACGGCTTTTGTAAAAGATAAAAATGAGAATTTTCCGCTTTTTTTACTGACTTTTCCAGGTTTTATTTTAAAATTTTTTCCGACTTCATAAATTTTAAAATTTTCAGGTATATTTAAACCCGAAATTTCGGCAGCCTGATTTAAAAGTTCGCGATTTATAAAATAAACGGGTTCGCAAAATTTACAAATTTCATCGTGCGCTTTCAGTGCGATTTCAATGCCGACGCCGTTTATATCACCTACGCTAATCGCAAGTTTCATTTTATCAGCTCTTTCATTTCGCAAACTGCCGTTTTCATTCCTACAAAAATTGCGCGTGCAATTATGCTTTGACCGATATTTAATTCAAAAATTTCACTGTTTTTTGTAAGGCTTGCTACGTTTTGATAATTTAGTCCGTGACCTGCAGCCACTTTTAAACCAAGACCTTTTGCATATGCGGCTAAATGCTTTATATTTGCCAATTCGTCCTTTAATAAATTTTGTAAATCTTCTCTTGATTTTTCATAATTTTTGATGCTGTATTTTGTAAGTGCGATATTTGAGTTTAACATATTAAAAATGTTTGCATAAGTTCCTGTGTGAAGTTCGATGCAATCTACTGCAAGTTCGCTTGCAATGTCTATATTTTCTCTGCTTGTATCTATAAAAAGCGAGACTTTAATTCCTTCGTTTTTTAAGCGATTTATAATATTTTCAAGTCCTGCGGTGCTTAGATTTAATCCGCCTTCAGTAGTAAGCTCTTCTCTTTTTTCGGGTACCAAAGTGGCTCTATGCGGACGAAATTTGCAAACAAAATCTATGATTTCTTCATTTATGCTACATTCCAAATTTACAGGAACTCTGCTATGATTTATGATATCTTTGACATCGTTTTCATTTATATGTCTTCTATCTTCCCTTAAATGCGTAGTGATTTGATCCGCACCGCCAATAATCGCCGCATACATTCCCATTAAAATATCAGGGTCATTTACTTGACGTGCTTCTCTTAAAACTGCGATATGATCGATATTTACACCTAAAAGCATAATTTCTCCTAAAAATTTTTGATATTATTATAACAAAAAAAGGTTTTAAAATGATGTTAGGAATTGATCTTGGTTCGAATACTTTACGTTTCGCACTTTTGGATGAAAATTTTGAAATTTTAAAAAGTTCAGAGTCTATAGTAGGATCTGCACGCGGTCTTAAAGCTGGTGGAAAGCTTGCAGAAGATGCTAAAGAGAGAATTTTAAACGCATTGGAAAAAATGAGTAAAATTTTTGATTTCAGCGCGCCAAACGTGGCTGTTGCCACGGAAGCTTTTCGCATGGCAAGTAATAGCGATGAGTTTTTTAAAACCGTAAAATCGCGCTTCGGTTTAAATTTTAAAATAATTGACGGCATAAATGAAGCGAAATTTGTTCGTCTTGCCATAGAAAACCGTCTCAATAAACTTGAAATTTCGCATAAAAATGCAGTTTTTATAGATCTTGGCGGAGCAAGCACCGAAATTTCAAATACACAAAATTTTAAAAGTTTTGAGTTCGGAATTATCCGTTCTTTAAATCAAAATGATAAAATCGATGAAATAACTGCAAACGCTGTGCAGTTTTTGCAAAATTTAAATCCTGATAAAATAATTTTAACTTCAGGCGTGCCGACTACAATGTCAGCTTTGAAATTTCATCAAACTTATGAGAATTATAATCCTAAACTCATAAATGGCACGAAGTTAAATTTTAAAGATTTTGAAAATTTCAGACAAAAAATAGCCGAAATGGATGAAAAAACCGCAAAAATTGCACTTGGCGAAAATAGAAAAGATTTAATAATATGCGGTATAATCCTGCTTGAATCGCTGCTTCGTAATTTCGCAAATAGCGAGTTTATCGTTATTGATGACGGACTTAGAGAAGGAGTTTGTATAGCAAAAATGAAAAATTTAATATAAGGAGAAAAAATGTTAAGAGAGCAAATTTTAGAAGATATAAAATCTGCGATGAAATCAGGCGACACTTTTAAAAGAGACGCATTAAGAATGGTAAATGCAGCGCTTAAACAGGTTGAGGTTGATGAAAGAATAAAATTAAGCGACGAAAGAGTTATTTCTATTTTACAAAAAGAGATAAAAAGCAGAGTCGATTCTGTTGAAGCTTATAAAAAAGGCGGAAGAGATGATTTGGTTAAAAAAGAGCAAGGTGAAATAGAATTAATAAAAACATATTTGCCGGCTGAGTTAAGCGATGATGGATTAAAAGATGAGATCAAAAAAATCATTTCAGAAACCGGCGCTTGCGGTATGAAATTCATGGGTGAAGTTATGAAACTTGCAAAAGAGCGAATCGGCACAAAAGTTAGCGGAAAAAGACTTAGCGAAGCTGTAAAAAAATATCTGGCATAACGTTAAATTTTAATTTGGAATTTAAATAAAAAGGCGAATGATGCGTAAAATTTTAATTTTTTTATTTTTTATAACGGCTATTTTCGGAGAAGATATGAAGTTTAAAACGGATGAAAATTTATTGCACGGAAGTCTTGAGAATAGACTTAATTACTATATTTTTAAAAATCAAACCCCAAAAAATAGTGCTGAAATTTATATGTATGTAAAAGCAGGCTCTACAAACGAAAACGACGACGAGCAAGGGTTGGCACATTTTAGCGAGCATATGATGTTTAACGGCACGAAAGATTTTAATAAAAACGAGCTTATAACAAAACTTGAATCACTTGGTGTGAAATTTGGCGCCGAACTGAACGGCGCTACCAGTTTTGATAAGACATTTTATAAAATTCACATAAAAAATGAAGGTGAAAATATAGCCACAGCTTTGAAAGTATTGAGAAATATGGCATTTGACGGGCTTTTTCTACAAAGCGATATTGATGGCGAAAAAGGCATAATAATAGAAGAAGAACGTATGAGAAACGGCGTCGGTATGAGAATTTTTAAACAGGAAATTCCGTATCTTTTTGGAAAAAGCATATATTCAAAACGCCTTCCAATCGGCAAAATGGATATTATTAAAAGCGCAACCGATGAAAAACTTAGAAATTTCTACCACAAAAACTATAAGCCTGAAAATATAAGTCTGATTTGCGTTGGAGATTTTGATGAAAAAGTTGTCAAAAATCTTATAAAAGCCGAATTTTCGCGCGATATAAAAGGTGCCGAAAATCTTGCACCAAATCGCAAAATAGACTTTTTTAACCGCTTTGTGCTGTTTAACGTATATGACAACGAAATACAGAACGAGAGCGTAAATGTTTATTTTGAAGATAAATTTCGTGGCGGTATTGTGGATTTTGAAAGTTTTAAAGAGAATATCAAAATGCAATATATAAGGCGTTTAATCGATCTTATAAGCGAGAGACGAAATGCGAATAATGAAAGTTTTTATAAAATCGGTTTTGACAATTCAAATTTATTTAATCAAAAAGAGTTGAATATTTTTACAAAAAATGTTTTAAACGGCGATTTTAAAGGCGCTACGAGCGATATTTTCAGCATAATGAACGGCGTTAGAAAATTCGGCTTCAGCAAACAGGATTTTGACGGCGCAAAAAGTGAATTTCTGTCACAAAACGAAAGTTTTTATGCGGCTAAAAATACGCAAAACAATTCATTTTATCTTCATAAAATAGCGCAATTTCTGGACGATAAAAGTGTGATTTTAAGTAATGAAGATAGTTATAAATTCACCAAGATTGCGCTTAATGAAATAACTCTTGAAGATGTAAATGAAAAATTTCGTCAAATAACAGGTAATGGTGGAATTTTGGTTGAACTTATTTCACAAAAAAAACTGAATGAAAAAGAGAGCGATTATGCCAAATTTTTACTTGCTAAACCTTATGATACACAAAACCTGCAAAAATTACCAAGCGCGCTTATAGATGATTCGAATTTAAGCGTGCAAAAGCCTATTGGTGAAAAAAGTGAAAACGGAATAAATATTTTTGAGTTTGCAAATGGAGTAAAAGTGGCACATAAGGAAATTTCAGATAAAAAAGATGAAATTTATATCAGCGCTTTTAAAAAAGGCGGATTCAGTAATTTTGAAAATACAAAAATAGCCAGGCTTGCCGTAATGATTTCAAATGAAAGCGGGCTTGGCGGTTTTAACAATTATGAAACAAATATAATTACGGCAAATGAAAATTTCAGCCTGAATAAATCTTTAAACGATATTTGTGTTGAATATAATTCTCTTTCAAGCAAAAAAGATGTGTCGAATGCTTTAAAAGCAATATTTGCGGATATTAAAAATGCCAAAATCGACGAAAACGCAACGTCGCGTTTCAGACGGGTTTGGATTGATGAAAATAGAAAAAATATGCAAAATGCGGACTTTAAGTTTGTAAAAGAGTTAAATGATTTTATGTGGCAAAATGATCCTAAAAAAACTTATATAAGCGAAAATGATGTGAGAAATTTCACAAACAGAGATTTGCAAAAATTTTTGGATGAGAATTTTAAAAGTGCCGGATTTGATTTTGTAATAGTCGGCGATATAAGTAAAAATGAAGTAAAAAAATTGGCCGGAAAATATATAGCAAACCTTGATGGCACACAAAAACGCAGCGAAATTTCAGATGATGGAATTAGGGCGATAAGCGGCAGACAAAATTTTAAACGAAAATATCTAAAAGAAAATATTGCAAAAACTCAAATTTTCTTACGAAATGAAACAAAATTCAGTCTGAAAGAAGCTTATATTTTAAATGCGTTAAGTGAAATTTTAAATGTAAAAATGAGAGAGCTTGTACGTGAAGAAAACTCTTTGGTTTATAATATTTCAAGCGGTGTCAAGTTTAAAAAACTTCCTTATAGCGAAGCTGTAACGGTAATAAGTTTTTCGAGTGAACCGAAAAACGTAGATAAAATCGTGCAATTTCTGTACTCTATTTTTGATGAATTAAAGACACAAAAAGTTAATGAAAAATACCTTGAAAATTTTAAAAAGCAAAAAAATGTGGAATTAGCCAAAAATTTTCAAAATCCGGAATTTTTGCAAAATATGATAAAAAATTCCATCATTTTGGATGAACCGTTTTTAAATTTGGAAGAGCTTGAAAAGCTTATACAAAGCATAAACACGGATGATATAATGCGTGCTGCAAAAGTTTATTTGGACACGAAAAATTTTCTTATTTCAACTAATACATTTGAAAAAACGAAATTTTAATATTTGGATGTGCGAAATTTCAAAATTTCGCACATTTTTATAATTAGCAAGAATAGCTTGTAGCAAACTCAAATGCAGTTGGGCGCGCTTCATAAGGCCAAACTTGAGTTTCAAATTTGAAATGTTGATAAGTTTCTATAAATAAATCTGTCATCACAGGTTTTAAATAATCATTATCGCGAATAACCGCCTCCAATGAGCCGCGCAATGTGTGTGGGAATTGTTCTATTCCTTTTTTACGAATTTCATCAAGGCTTAATTCAAAAAGATTTTCATCCATAGGACCTACAGGTTCTATTTTGTGTTTAATGCCGTCAAGTCCTGCCATAAGCATCGCTGTAAATGCCAAATACGGACAAGCAGTGCCGTCAGGAAAACGCATTTCCGCTCTTACAGAGTTTTCTCCGGCGCCGAACGGAATTCTGCAACTTGCAGAACGATTTTGGCAGGAATATGTCAAAATACTTGGCGCTTCAAAGCCTGGAATTAAACGTTTGTAACTATTTGTGCTTGGGTTTGTAAAAGCCGATACGCTTCTTGCGTGAGATAAAACGCCGCCTATATACCATCTTGCGATGTCACTTAAATTTCCATATGTGCCTTTTTTGTAGAAAAGATTTTTGCCGTTTTTCCAAATTGATTGGTGTGTATGCATTCCGCTTCCGTTATCACCGTAGAGCGGCTTTGGCATAAATGTAGCCGTTTTTCCGTTTAGATGAGCTACCATTTTTACTACATATTTATATTTTTGCACGTTATCGGCTGCTTCTACAAGAGTGCTGAATTTTACTCCGATTTCTCCTTGAGCTTGTGCGGCTTCGTGGTGGCACACAAATGTTTCAAGTCCTACCTGCTCTAAAACTTGAACCATTTCAGCCCTAAGATCTACCATACTATCTACCGGTTGAACGGGAAAATATCCGCCTTTAGGTCCGGGGCGGTGACCTGTATTAAAGCCGTCTTTGTAGTCTTTGCCACTATTCCAAGCACCTTCTTCACTATCTACATGATACATGGCGCAGTTTATACTGTCTATGATTTTTACATCGTCAAATATAAAAAATTCGTTTTCAGCGCCGAAATAACAAGTATCCCCGACTCCGCTTTCTTTTAAATATTTCTCAGCTTTTTTAGCTATTGAACGCGGACATTTTTCATAAAGTTTTCCTTTATAAATATCATAAACATCGCAAATAACTATAACCGTAACATCTGAAGTAAAAGGATCCAAAAATGCCGTATCAATATCAGGTTTTAAGATCATGTCGGATTTGTTTATCGGTTGCCAAGCTTCTACAGAACTTCCGTCAAATGGAATTCCATCAACGAAATCTTTATCTAATCTTTTATAATTATAAGAAAGATGATGCCATGTACCTTTCATATCTGTGAAACGAAAATCTACAAATACAACTTCGTTTTTATCGCAAAAATCAAAAAATTCTTTTACGTTACTTACAAATTTTCCCATTCTTTCTCCTTGAAAATTTTTGTCACATTGTAATATTTAAAAGCTTAAATTCTGTTTTATAATAATTGGTAAATTTTTAAGATTTCGGTTTTTTGTAAAATTTAATATATTTTGAAAATAAAATATATTAAATTTTATTGTTTATATAAATTTTTAAAAATTTATTGATATTTTTAACTTAAATAATAAGCGTAAAAATTTTATAAAATTTTTACGATAAATCTATTTTAGATAAGTTCCATGTTCAGTCGGACTTGTTTGAATTTCCGTATTTTTTTCTCGTGAACTTTTGAAAATATATGAATTTTCACCTTTTAGATATGCGATTATATATCCTACTTCAGTTGAGCTTGTTCTAGCTGCAATTTGTTGCATAAGGCCTTTGTTCGCTCCGCCAAAATCAAAATCCGATGTATATTTTGCTACTCTTACCGCAATTGCCTCAGCATCTATATTTTTAAGTTTTGCAGAAGTTCCATAAGCACGTTTTTCGCCGTTTTCACCGTGACATCTTGCACATTTTTCTAAAAATATTTTTTTACCTTTTTCGGCTGTGTATTTGATATTTGTATTTATTCCGGTGCCTAAAAAGCGACTATCGCCTACATTTTGATTTTTTTCATATATATTTATTTTGACATTTTCATCTTTACTATGCTTTTGAATAAGCTCTTTTAATTCTTCGCCAAACTCACCTTTAGCTTCAAATACATAAGTTTTTTCATCATCTGCATAAGCACTGAATGCTAAAAAACATAACAAAAATGAAATTTTAATAATTTTCATAAATTTTTCCTTGTCTTAAATTTAAAAAGGCGCAGCCGAAGCTACGCCAATATTTTAACTCAAATAGTTAAACGATTAGAAACTGTATTTTGCTTCAAATCTGAATCTATTGTCATCATCGCCACTATCTTGATCAATGTATGAATACCATGTTTTGAATTTAAGTTTTTCATTGTATTTGTAATCAATTCTTGCAACAACTTCTGATGCATCATAATCACCATCTTCTCCGAATGAGCCATCCACATAATCAGCACCGATTCTTAAACCTGTATCAGGGATAGTAACGCCTGCTGTTACAAACCAGTAATCATTTTTACCTTCATATAGTGCATAATCAACTAGTTCTTCACCAGCTTTGATAAAGCTTCCACTATCTTCAAATGAACTTAAACTTACACTCTCATCATCGCTTGCAGAGTAATTTACATAGCCGGCTGACATATCAAAGAAATCAATATTTGCAGAAGCTTCAAAGCCGAAGAAATTAGAATCATCTACTCCTATTGTATCGGCAAAATCATTGTCAAAATTTGCAAATCCATATTGACCTTTTAAACCGACTGTAACGTCATCATTTACATCAAAATTTGCACCTAGTTCAACAGCAAACAAGCCTACTACATCGTTCAAATATGCATACCAAAGTTGGAAAGATACAGGATCATAAGAGCCGATAGCACCTACACCATATAAATCGTGATCTGTAACTCTTTTTCCTGTTAAAGCATGAATCGCATCTTGTCCTTTAAGAGCTGGATCTTCAAGTAATTCCCCTGCATCTAAGCCATTTGAACTTATATCACCATCTTGCTCAAGAGCATCCATCCATAAAGCACCTAGAGTTAAACCTTGGATATCACTGTTTAGAACAAACAAACCGTCACCATACATATCATCTGTAAAGAATGAAAATACATTTTGGCGACCTAGTTGAACTGTAGTATTACCTACTGTATATCCGATATATGCTCTATACATATCAAATTGATCATCTGCAGTATTATTATAAACACCATCACCAAAGTTTCCATTACCGCTATTGTATCCATACTCTGTAGCACCGCCGTCGTTACCATATCTTACACCTGCTACTGCAAAGAAATTATCATCAACTTTTGCTTTGAAATCAATTACAGATTTGATATTCCATTTAGCATCAGACACCTTTTTTTTCTCATTGTTTACAGATTTATCAGCCTCATCAGCTGTATATCGTAAACGCATAAATCCGCTTACATCTACATCTTTGATAGCTTCTTCTAGTGGAACAGCGCTTGCAGTTGTAGCAAGAGCACCTGCAGCAAGAGCTGCAACTAAACTAAGTTTTAATAGTTTCATTTAGAACTCCTTAAAAAAATATGCCGTAAGTTTATCATATAAAATTTAATTTTTTGCTTAAAATTTTATAAAATTTACCGAAAGATTACTATTTTATTACCGATTATTAACAATTCTTTTTAAAATTCTGTAAAACTGAATATGGTTTAATCAAAAATATCTCATAAAATTTTCATTATAATATGTATTAAAAAATTTTTACAATAAAAAATATAAATTATTTTTCTGAAATTTTTAAATATCCGATTTATTGAAAATTTAAAAAATGCTTTTATGGTGCCAAAATCTTACAATTTTCTCATCTTTTTAATCTCGTCGCGTAAAGCCGCCGCTTTTTCAAATTCCAATTTATCGGCGGCTTCCATCATCTGTTTTCGCAAATCTTTAACGATTTTCGCCCGTTCGCTTGAAGGCATTTTTTCCGCTTTCATAGCTCTATCGATTGCTTCAGTGTCGTCAAGTTTTAAGCTTTCCTCCACATTTCTGCTGACGGATTTCGGTGTTATATTGTGTGTTTTGTTGTATTCGTCTTGATATTTTCTTCTTTTTTGAGTTATTTCAATGGCTTCTTTCATGGAATTTGTGATTTTTTTGCAAAACATTACCACTTTTCCATTTACATTTCTTGCAGCCCGCCCCATTGTTTGGATAAGACTCGTGCGCGATCTTAAAAAACCCTCTTTATCGGCGTCCATTATCGCAATCAAACTGACTTCAGGCAGATCAAGACCTTCGCGAAGTAAATTTATGCCGATCAGCATATCAAAATCTCCGGTTCTAAGTCCTCGAATCAACTCGTTTCGCTCAATTGCGTCGATATCGGAATGCATATATTTTACTTTAAGGCCAAGTTCCAGATAATATTTACTAAGCTCTTCAGCCATTTTTTTTGTCAGCACGGTTACTAAAACTCTTTCATTATCGGCGATAACCTCTTTTGCCATATCATATAAAATTTCCACTTGATTATCACTGTCTTTTAAAACAATCTCAGGGTCAAGAAGTCCTGTAGGACGTAAAATTTGGTAATAAACATGGTCTTTGCTGAGTTCAAGCTCGTAATCGTTCGGTGTAGCCGAAACAAAAAGAAATTTGGCGCGTTTATTTATAAACTCATCAAACATCAAAGGGCGGTTATCAAGCGCGGAAGGAAGTCTGAAACCATACTCAACAAGTGTTTCTTTGCGGCTTCTATCACCTGCATACATACCGCGAAATTGCGGCAAACTCACATGGCTTTCATCAATGATAACCAAATAATCCATTCCTTTGATTTCATAATAATCGAAGAGTGAATATGGTGTTTCGCCTGCATTTTGACCTGTTAAATATCTTGCATAATTTTCGATTCCTTTGCACATTCCTGTAGATTCCAGCATTTCAAGATCAAAATCCACTCTTTGCTTTAATCTTTGCGCTTCAACCAATTTGCCATTATCATTAAAAAATTCAAGTCTTTCGCCAAGTTCGTTTTCTATCCCTTTTATCGCCTCTTTCAAACGATTTTCGCCTACTATAAATTGTGAAGTCGGATATAAGATAAATTTTTTTAAATTTTGAGTTTTTTTGTTTTCAATCACATCGAAATGATACATATCATCAAGTTCATCGCCGAAAAATTCAAGTCTAATCGCTTCATCGTTAAAATATGCAGGATAAATATCTATTATATCGCCGTTTACGCGAAAATCTCCGCGATCAAAATATGTGTCGTTTCTGCTGTATCCCATATCCACAAGTTTTCTAAGCAGAAATTTAAGACTGAATTTCTTATTTATCTCTAAAAACAGTACCATTCCTTGATATTCTGCAGGATTTCCTAATCCGTAATTCGCTGAAACGGAAGCTATTGTTACAACATCGTCAAAACTAAGCAAACTTGCCGTAGCAGAAAGTCTAAGACGCTCCAATTCATCATTTATAGAACTGTCTTTTTCTATAAAAAGATCCTGACGCGGAATGTAGGCTTCGGGCTGATAATAGTCATAATAACTTATAAAATATTCAATGTGATTTTTTGGAAAAAAGCCTTTAAATTCGCTGTAAAGCTGTGCTGCAAGGGATTTATTGTGTGTCATTATCAAAGCAGGCATTTGTAAATTTTTTATAATATTTGCCATTGTAAAAGTTTTGCCTGAACCGGTAACACCTAATAAAGTTTGATATTTATTTCCGTTTTTTATTGATGCGGTTATATTTTCAATCGCATTTTGTTGATCTTTGCTTGGCGAGAATTTACTGACAATTTCAAAATTTTTCAAAGTTTTCTCCAACTATTTCGTAGAATTTTATAAATTTTATGCTAAAATCATAAATTATATCAAAAAAAGGTTAGCTATGTTTGAAAATGATGTAAAAAAAGTTTCGTTGGCTCAAAAGGTTGCAGAGCTTATCAAAACATTTAAAGAATTAAAAGCTCAAAACGAAACGCTAAGAAATGATTTAGTCGCTTTAAAAGGTCAAAATGAAGCGCTTAGCATACAAATTAGTAAGCTTGAAAACGATGCTAATGAGCGCGTTTTGAATGATGATGAATTATTTAAAGAAATAGATGAAGTCTTGCAAAAATGAAAAAAATAGTTGTCAAAATTGTGAACAGTTCACTTTCGAAGTCTTATACCATAAATTTGGAAGATGATTTTGCTAAAGCATTTGAAAATGAATTGAACAATTTGATGAACGGAACAAAATTTATTGATGCAGGCAAACTTTTGGAAGCTTTTATCCAAAAAAGCTATGAAAATTTCTTGGATATTAAAAAAATTGATTCGCTAATCAGTGAAAACGGAAAGGAAAAAATATGAAAAAAGGTTTTAGTATCGGTTCGATTGTGTTTTTGTTGATCATAATTTTTGTGATTGTAAAGGTTGTAATGCCTAAAGTAAATGCTGTGAAGGACGGCACTCTTGGAATGGCAAGCGGAATGCTTTTAAAAGGGGCTTACGAAGATATCAAAAGTGATTATTTCGCGCAAGGCGAACTTCGTTCTTTAAACTCAAGCATAAAAAATATTTCGCTCAAAGATTCTTTTAGCGAAGCCGATTGGAATAGCGTTCCTCAAATAGACAAACCGATTGATTTCAGTATTGGCGGCTCAAAAGATAAAGGAAATATGATAGTGTGCGCTAGAATTATATTTAAAAAAGATGATAAAGGTATTTACCTTACTGTCGAGCCTGAAAATCATAAGCGTGAGCTTTGCGAACAATTTCAACAATCAAGCGAATTTCAACAATATTCAAGCAGTAATTTTTATTTGGAAGATTGATCATTTTTATAAGGCATAAATTTATGCCTTATACGTTACAGATATAATCCATATTTATTTAAAAAAACAGTAAAATTTTTATTTGGAATTTTAATAGCTATTTTTTAATGATAATTAAAATTTAGTTGATTTAAAATTTTATGCGATAGAAGCCTGGTCTAAAGACATGGTTTCTATCGCTTTTTAACAATCTTTTTTATTTTTTAGATTGATCTTTGCAGGATTTTGTATGTTCACTGCATTTTTTGTCATCTTTTGATGTTTTAGAAGCAGCATCTTTAGGTGTTTGTTTCTTGTTCATTTTTGTTTTTGACATTTTTAATCCTTTCGTATGAATTTTATAGAATTCTTTTCTATAATTGAGGCGGAATTATAGCACTTTTTTATAATTTTGCATCCGTTTTTTATATTTATTTTTATAGCTTATTTATAAGAATATCGATAAATGAGACAAAAAAACACAATCTAATTTGTAATAAAATATTAAATTTTTTGAATTTAAAAGAATTAAAGTTGCAAAAATAAAGTGTTTATAAAGAATTTTAATTGATTTTTACTATTACAGTGTATTTGAAAATCAATTTTATAAATAAAATTTTACTTTTGTATATTTTTCTTAAATTTCAGTAGGTTTGGCAGTTTTAAATTTTTAAATTTTGAAGCTATGTTTGAAACTGTTGAATCCACTTTATTTATTCCAGGACTTAAAATCGCTGCGTCGACTCCGATTTGAGCAAGCTTTTTCAAATTTCTTTCAAAATGCAAATAAACAGCGATTTTTGCATCAAAGAGATATTTTTCCGCTAACTCCTGCGCTGTTTTCGCCGTTTTGAAATTTACCACTATAAATTTCGCTCCTGCAGCGTTTGCAATTAAAATTTCATTTATATTATTTGTGCGGACGCTGAAAATTTTATTGAAATTTTGTGCCAGAATGATTTTCTGTCTATCGAAATTAAAAAGGAGATTATCAAATTTTGAAATTTGGCTCATACTTTTTATCTCATTAAAAGGTTCAAATTTTACAATTTTGTCGCCTATTATTATCATTTTTTATCCTTTATGCAATCTTTACAGAAATATTTGCCGTCCGAAATTATCATTTCGTCTATATTACCGAAAATATGGCAGCTTTCACATTCTACGAAATTTTGCGTTTTTTTGTCATTTTTCCCCGTGCGGAATTTAGGCAATATAAAAAAATAAATCAAAGCAATTATTAAAATCGCCATAAACAGTTTAGCAAACATCATTTCCCTTCAAAAGTGCGTATTTGCGCATATTATTTTCAAAAATTTCAGCTTTTAAATTTCCTAGCTCATCTTTTACATTTGATCCTTTATAAAACAGAAACTTTGTATGAGTATCAAAAAATCCATGAGAAATTTTAATCAAATCAGGCACTTTCATTACAGCCCTTGAAGTGATTAAATCCGCGATAAAAGGTGTTTCATTCTCAATTTTTGTGTTATGGATTATAATGTTTTTAAGTTTTAAATTTACTTTCGCATAAGTTAAAAATGCCGCTTTTTTTGTATTAGGTTCAAAAAGATGCCATTTCGTATAAGGTAGAACCATCGCTAAAAATATCGCCGGAAAACCTGCGCCTGAGCCGATATCAATAGCAACTTTCGGCATTTCAGTTATAAATTTCAGTCCTTCGAGACTATCTTCTATCACGGCGCTTAAATCATTGTAGTTTGTTATACTGTGAATTTTGTTAAATTTTTCCAGGCATTTGCCGAATTGTTCTATCTGCTCGTTAAAATTTTCAGGCTTTTTTATTATCATCCAGTAAATGCCCCATTTCGTTTTTTTTGGTTTGCAGATATTTTTCGTTAAATTTATTCGGTTTTATGATAATCGGCACGCGTGCGGCGACTTTTACATTATGAAGTCCCATAAGTTTTTTAGGATTGTTTGTAAGTAAATTTATACTTTTTATTTTATAATATTTTAAGATAAAATCCACTATTTCGTATGTTCTTTCATCAGTTTTGAAGCCAAGCTGATGATTTGCTTCAATCGTATCAAGTCCTTTGTCTTGTAAATTATAAGCGTTTATTTTATTAAAAAGTCCGATATTTCGTCCTTCTTGACGCAGATAAATTACCATACCGCCGTTTTTTTCTATAAATTTCAAACTCTCTTCAAGCTGATCTCTGCAATCGCATTTTAAACTGCCGATAGCGTCGCCTGTAAGACACTCCGAGTGGATTCTTATATTTACCGGCTCTTTGTAAGGTTCTTTTATTATTACCAAATGTTCTTTTTCATCTTCTTTAAAAGCCTGTACTTTAAACATACCGAAGCGGGACGGCAGCTTTGCAACATTTGAAATTTCAATATTCATTTAAAATTTACTCCATTTGTGATAAACTTACAAAAATGTAATTGTATCCAAAAAAAGGAAAAATAATGTTTAAACGATTCAGGCGACTTCGCATAAATGCGGTTACAAGAGAGTTGGTGCGCGAAACACATCTTAACACGAGTGAGTTTATTTATCCGCTTTTTGTAGTGAGCGGAAAAGGTGTTAAAAACGAGATAAAATCAATGCCGGGCGTTTTTCAAATGAGTATTGATGAAATTTTAAAAGAGTGCGAAAATTTGCAAAATTTAGGTATAAAATCGATTTTACTTTTCGGAATTCCAAGTGTAAAAGATAGCATTGGAAGTGACGCTCTGAGTGAAAACGGTATAATTGCGACAGCACTTCGCGCTATAAAAGATAAATTTCCAAATCTTTTTGTGATAACCGATCTTTGCTTTTGTGAATACACAGATCACGGTCACTGCGGCATTTTAGATAAAGTTCATGAAACGGTCGATAATGACGCTACACTTGAAATTTCAGCTACGCAAGCTTTAATTCACGCAAGAAACGGTTCGGATATGATAGCGCCAAGTGGAATGATGGACGGAATTATCGAAACTTTAAGAAATGCGCTTGATGGCGAAGGTTTTGAAAATTTACCGATAATGGCGTATTCTACTAAATTTGCAAGCGGATATTACGGACCGTTTCGTGATGTAGCTGAAAGTTCGCCAAGTTTCGGAAACAGAAATTCATATCAAATGGATCCTGCAAATCGCCTTGAAGCGATAAATGAGAGCTTGCAGGATGAAGCGCAAGGAGCCGATATTTTGATGGTGAAGCCGGCGCTTGCTTATTTGGATATTTTGCGCGATGTAAGAGAACGCACACTTTTGCCGCTTTGCGCTTACAATGTAAGCGGTGAATACGCGCTTTTAAAAGGTGCCGCAAAACTTGGACTGATAGATTACGATCGTGTTATGATGGAAACATTAATCGGAATAAAACGGGCCGGAGCCGATATGATAATCACATATCACGCAAAAGAAGCAAGTGAAATTTTAAGAAAATTTAATTAAAAGGGCATATTATGAGACATTTCTTAACATTAAACGATTTTAGCAAAGCTGAAATTTTAGAAATTTTAAGCTTGGCGGATAAAATCAAAAAAGAGACAAAAAATAAAAAGTATGAGCCATATCTAAAAAATCAAACATTGGCTATGATTTTTGAGAAAAGTTCAACAAGAACGCGCGTAAGTTTTGAAACAGGCATTTATCAACTTGGCGGTCAAGGGCTTTTTTTAAGCAGTAGGGATATTCAGCTTGGCAGAGGCGAGCCTATAAAAGATACGGCAAGAGTTATTTCAAGTATGGTCGATATGGCGATGCTTCGCGTATATAAACAAAGTGATTTGGTGGAATTTGCGAAATTTTCAAGTGTGCCAGTTATAAACGGACTTAGCGACGATCTTCATCCGGTGCAACTAATGGCTGATTATATGACTATCAAAGAGATTGCAAACGGTGAAACTATAGCTTACATCGGAGATGGAAATAATATGAGTAATTCATGGCTTATGCTTGCTTCCATTTTGGGGCTTGAACTTCATATCGCAACACCGAAAGGATATGAGCCGAACAAAAATTTTATAAATATAGCAAAAGAGAATGCGAAAATTTCGGGCGCTAAAATTTTACTCACTCATAATCCGAAAGAGGCGATAGAAGGCGCTAATGTAGTAGCTACCGATACTTGGATTTCAATGGGTCAAGAAGATGAAAAAGAGCGCAAAGTAAAAGATTTCGAAAGCTTTTGCGTAAATAAAAATTTGATGAGTTTGGCTTGTAAAGATGCTATTTTGCTTCATTGTTTGCCGGCATATCGCGGTTATGAAGTTAGCGATAAAGTTTTTGAGAGTCATGCAAGAGATATATTTTTGGAAGCCGAAAACAGACTTCACGCACAAAAAGGAATTATGGTTTGGTTGGATGCTCACAGGAATGATTGATGAAAGATGAAATAAAAAAGCAGATAGAGCAAAGTAGCGAAAATTTCGGACTTACCAACAAAGAAAAGACGATTTTTGAAATTTCATCAAATGATAAAAACGGTGATAAAAAACTTGTTTTAAAAAGCGGCTCATGGCAAGGCGATGAGCCGTGGTTCGGGATTGATGAAAATGGTGGACTTCATACGATGGTTTCGCTTTCTATGCTTTCAAATTTAGTTTCACTTTACAAAAATGCGGCTAGAGAAAATTTCAATTTAAAACTTGAAAAAAGTATTTTGCAACGTATACCGATTGATTTCGGTGATGTTTGGATTGTCTGTATGGATGAAATAAAAAAAGTCGCCAAAAAAAATCAGAATATGAATACTTTGAATATAAATTTCGATGCTGTTGTAGAAAAAGTAAAAAGTGAGCATCCGAATTTATTTGTAGATATTGAAAATTTGATAAAAAAGGATAACAAATAATGATAGATTTTGATGCCTATGCCAAATTCTCACGTCCTGGACCAAGATATACAAGTTATCCGACCGCTTTGGAATTCAGTCAAAAATTCAGATACGAAGAATATGTCAATGAATTAAAAGCTCAAGCACAGGAAACTCCGCTATCTTTGTATTTTCATATGCCGTTTTGTCGCTCTGCGTGCTATTTTTGCGGTTGCAATGTAATTTATACAAGCAAAAGCGAAAAAATGCATAGATATTTGGATTACATGAATAAAGAAATGCAAATTTTAAGCGGCATAATTGACACTTCCCGCGTTGTAACACAAATGCATTTCGGTGGAGGAACGCCTACATATTATGATGCTGATGAACTTGATTTTCACATCAAAAATATTAAAAAATACTTTAAAAATTTTGCAAAAGACGCTGAAATCAGTTGTGAAATAGATCCCAGATTTTTAAATGAAGAGCAACTTGATGTTTTAGTAAAACACGGTTTCAATCGCATAAGTTACGGTGTGCAGGATTTTAATGAAAAAGTTCAAAAAGTAATTCATAGAGTTCAACCTTATGAAATGACTAAGAATGCGATTGATTTGGCACGCCAAAAAGGTATCAAATCAATAAATACGGATCTTATCTACGGGCTTCCTTATCAAACTTTGGAAAGTTTTAAGGAGACATTAAGGCTTGCACTTACACTTGATGTCGATCGTTTTGCTATTTTTAATTATGCGCATGTTCCATGGATTAAAAAATCAATGAGGAAATTCGATGAAACTACCTTACCAAGTCCGAAAGTTAAACTTGAAATTTTAAAATTTACACATGATTTTTTGACTTCGAACGGATACAAAATGATTGGAATGGATCATTATTCTAAACCGACAGATGAGCTTCACGCTGCACTTGAAAACGGCACTTTGCACAGAAATTTTCAAGGATATACGACAAAAGGCGGTGCTGATTTGATAGGTATCGGACTTACAAGTATCGGTGAAGGAAAAAGATATTATGCGCAAAATTTCAAAGATATGCCGCTTTACGAAAAAGCGATAGACGAAGGGATTTTGCCGTTTTTTAAAGGAATCTTATTAAACAGTGAAGATTTGCTTCGAAAAGATGTGATAATGGGACTTATGAGTAATTTTCGCGTAGATATCAAAAAGATTGAAAGCAAATTTAACATTGATTTTTTTGAACATTTTGCAAAAAGTTTAAAAGAACTTGAAAAACTGAATGATTTTGTAGAAATTTCACCTGAAAAAATATCGGTTACACAGACAGGAACATTACTGATCCGTAATATCGCAATGTGTTTTGATGAATATATGAAAAAGAATTTAGGTGATAAAAAATTCTCAAAAACAGTGTGAAATTTAATATAAAAGCAGATTGTTTTTGAACATTCCGCTTTTATGATTTTAAAAATAATTTTGATGTGATTTTTTTGTAAATTTTAAAATTCATCGTAAAATTTTAATACTATTCGTTTTTATATAGTTAAAAATTTTTTAGACAAAATTTTAATTTAAATATGATTATGATATGTTTAAAATTTTAAATGCAAACAGCATATATTTTGAAATTAATATTTTAAAAATTAGTTTTGTAAAGATATTCGGCTTTTATGCCTTAATTCATAAAAGCCTTTCGCTGTTAATATGTATTTTATTTAAAAGTAATAATTTTTTTATACCTTTGCTATAACTTCAATTTCTATCAGCGCATCTTTTGGCAAATTTTTAACAGCTACACAACTTCTTGCAGGTTTGTGTTCTTTAAAATATTCGCCGTAAATTTCATTTACAACGCCAAAATCATCCATATCTGTGATAAAAACCGTTGTTTTTACAACTTTATCAAAACTTGTGCAAGCTTTGTTTAATATTTCTCCTAAATTTTCCATTACCTGTTTTGTTTGGGCGCTTATGTCGCCACCGATAAATTCGTTTGTTTTCGGGTCAATAGCAATTTGGCCTGATGTGAAAAGCAACCCTTTAACGCGCACTCCTTGAGAATACGGTCCAATTGCAGCCGGAGCTTTTTTTGTGCAAATAGTTTTCATTACAATCTCCTTGATTGATTTGTCGTATTATAGCAAGTTTTATATTGTTTTTGAATATAAAAATATATTTTGATTAAATGAATTTTAAAAGTATTTAAAATGTGTAAAAAAATTAAACTGAAATTTTAAAATATCGTTTTTATTTTACGTTGAAAAATAAGATTTTATAATTTTGATTATTAAAAAAATAGTTGGAATTTCAGCTGAAAATATAAAAAATTTTAATGTAAAATTGAAAAAATTTATTTGACTCCGTTTTCATTTAAAATTTTGTAGCTTTGGCAACCTTTTTCATTTCGTAAATCGCAGGCGATACCGAAAAATTCTTTAGCTACAGTCAGATTTTGTTTTACAAAATTTCCGTTTGTGTAATAAATTCCAAGTTTCAGGCAAGCTTCGCTATTTTTAAGTTTACAAACATTTTCAAGCATAGAAATGCCTTTTTGTATTTTTTTCTGATCCGTGATATTACCATCAAGAAGATTGTTTGAAATTTTGAGGCAGGCATTTATTTCACCTTTTTTGCAGCTAAACTCTAAAATTTCCATAGCTTTATTTGTATCTTTTGTAATTCCTAAATATCCATCATTGTAAATATTGCTTAAAATTTCGCAATTTGCAAGATTGCCATCTTTGCAGGTATCATTTAAAATTTTTATTCCTGTTTTAAAATTTTGTCTTACACCGCGTCCGTCAAGATACAAAAAGGCTAAATTTGCACATCCGAAATATGGATTATATTTACCTTTTTTATTTTTTATACAAGTTTTGCTAAACATATCAAAAGCCTTAAATTCATCTTTTGGAGTGCCTTTTCCTTGCTCAGACATAAGTCCTATATTAAAGCAGCTTTGATTAAATTTTAGCTCACAAGCTTTTTTGAAATATTTAAAAGCATTTTGGTAATCTTTGCTTTCATAAAATTGTACCGCTAAGTTATGGCATGCGCCGGCATCGTTCTTATTACATTTATTTTGAAGATTTGTATCACTTGCAAACAAAATTCCAAAACAAATAAATAAAAAACAAATTTTTTTCATTACAACACTTTCAAAATTTTAATTATCTATATATCGTAAAATCAAAATTTAGTGCTAAAAAGCACTAAATTTTAAAATTTAAACTCTTTTTGCATCGCTTTATAAGGTTTTATGTGCGATTCGCTTTTGATTTGCAAAAGTTCCTGAAGTTGAGGTGCGATGACATAATAAACTACATTAATCGTTATTTTATTTGTTCCGTTCGGAGCTGTTATTTTGAAATCTCGTTGTTCAAACGGTTTTAAACGCGTATCGCTTGACATCGATGTAGCGCCATAGTTGAAAGTTTCAAGCATTGTAGCATTTTTAAAAATGGCTCTGAAGTCAATATTTTGTTTATCCAAAAGTTTTGCATTATTAAAAAATGAAATTTCAAAAACCATAGAACGTCCACCAAAGCCTGTCGGAACATTGTGCGAGATGAGATTTTGTACGCTTAATTTCGCCTCATTTTCGCCTATTTTTACTAAATTAAAATCAAGTGCCTCTTTAAGAATATCGCTATTTCTTGCACCTTTAAAAAAGTGTGATTTAACCTCTCTTGGTGTCATATCGTCGCGTTTTATAGTCGGAGCTATAATTTCCGTGCGGAGCGAACCCATATGGCAATCTACACAGCGTTTTTCTGCATCTGCACTTTCTACGCCTGTATTATAAACGGAAAATTTATTCTGTGTGGCTTGTCCTTGATGGCAGCTTAGACAAAGATTATCGTTTTCTCTGAAAAAATCTCTGTATTCATTCGCATGAAATAGCGTGCTTTCTATATCGTACGGTCCTACTATAATATTTCCTAGGGTCCAGTCGAACAGTTTGTAACCGCTTTGTTTCGGATCTGTTTTAGGCTTTATACTGCTTACATGATGACAAATATAACAACTTACGCCTGTTTTTATATCGTCCGCGTTTATAGCTTCTTGAAGTTGTTGAGACTTTTGTGTGTCTATATTTAAAGCTGTTGCCAAAAACATATCGGCGTCCATTTTTTTGATTTGCATTTTTGGATTGTGGCATTGTCCGCACTCTAAAAGCTGATCGTCATATAATTTATGATTTTCATTGGCTGCCCAAGTTACAGCTTTTCTGTAAAGCTCATTTGAGTCTTCATGACTTAGAGCGTGAAGTGAAGTTTTCCAGTCTTTGTGTTGTTCTTCATGACAAGATTTACAAACGTTAGGATTCATCATATCTGCAGCAAGGCTTATCTGAAATGCACAAATACAGCATAAGAAAAAAATAAATTTTTTCATATCGCCATTTCCTTAAAAATAAAAGATTTTTTAAGTGATAATATCATAAAAAGTTAGAATTTTAGCTTAAAAATTCTAACTTTTTTATATTTATTTAAAATTTAAAAATTCTGGAAATAGCTTTATACGGTTTTGTAAATGTTTCGTCTTTTATATCTATTAAATTTTGAAGTTCAGGTGCGATTACATAATATATAACTTCGACTTTTACCGATTTTGTTCCATCAGGAATTTGTAAATCATAACTTCGGTTTTCAAAAGCTTTCAATCTCGTATCTTTTGAAAACGTAAAAGCTGAATATTGGAATGTTTCGCTTCCATCGGCTTTGTTATAGATTGTCCTAAGAGTGAAATCATTATTTGCTAAAATTTCACCTGTTTTAGACATAGCCGAAATTTCAATTACAATACTTCTTCCGCCAAAACCTGTCGGGACATTATGTGAAACCAGATTATGAAGTGTAAGTTTGGCTTTGCTGTTTGAAATTTTTTCAAATGATAAATCAATTGCTTCGTTTAGTATTCGGCTGTTTCTGGCTCCTCTAAAAAAGTGATTTTTAATCTCTCTTTTTTGCAATGTATCCACTTTAAGATTTGGCGATAAATAGTTCATTTTTGTATCGCCCATGTGGCAATCGGTACATCTTTGAGCATTTTTTGTACTTTCAATTCCTGTATTGTAAGCCGAAAATTTCATTTTAGACCCCATTCCTTGGTGACAAGACAAACAAAGCTCGTCGTTTTCTCTAAAAAAATCACGTTTTGCAGTTTTATGAAAAATATAGTTTTCATCGCCTTCATACGGACCGGTTATTAAAATTCCGCGCGCCCATTCAAATCTTTTGTATCCTACATCATGTTCGTGCTTTTGTTTGTTTATTTTATCTACGTTGTGACAAATATAACAGCTCATTCCGGTTTTTACCATATCTGAGTCTATTTCGCTTTGTATTGTTTTTTCCATATTTTGCAAAGATTTTACTTCTATGCCGTAAATTTTGCTAAGTGCGATATTCGGATCGACTTGTTTTATTTTAAGCTTCGGATTATGACATGCGCCACATTCTGTAACGGTTTCATTGCGAGGTTTATATAAAGCTTTACTTGTATAATCTATTAAAACTTTATACAGCTCATTGGATTCTTCGTGGCTTTTAGCATGAAGCGAAGTTTTCCATGCCATATATTGCTCTTTATGGCACTCTTTGCAAAGCGACGGATTCCAAACCGAATCAATTGTAGCAGCACCTTCATTCGCAAACGCGAATGAAATTCCAAGACATAAAGTTATAAAACTTTTCTTAAAAAATAACATAAAAAGCCCCTATTTAAAATAATATTTCATTTGCCATTGTATAAGAAAAAGTTGAATTTTTTATTAAAATTGGCTTTTGTATAGTTAAATTTCATATTGTTAAAATTTTAAGCACGATTTGGATAAGATATCAGAATTTAAATTTTAATAAGGAAAAATTTTGAAAAAAGTCCATTTTATAGGAATTGGCGGTATAGGAATTTCGGCAATTGCAAAGTTTTTGCATGAGAAAAAAACTTATGAGATTACCGGTTCGGATATAAAAGAAAGCGAAATAATAACCGAGCTTCGAGCTCTTGGAATGAAAATAAACACTCCTCATGATAAATCCGCAATAACAAATCAGGATATAGTAGTTTACAGCGCCGCAATTAAACCGGATAATATAGAACTTATCGCGGCAAAAAATAAAAATATCAAATGTCTTTCAAGAAAAGAAGCTCTACCTTATATTTTAAACGATAAGCGCGTTTTTGCTGTTGCAGGAGCACACGGCAAAAGCACAACTTCGGCAATGCTTTCCAGTTTGATTGAAGGAAGCGTCATAATAGGCGCTGTGAGCAAACAGTTCGGCTCAAATATGAAATATGCAAAAAGCGAAAATGTAATTTTTGAAGCTGATGAAAGTGATAGCAGTTTTCTTAATTCAAATCCTTATTTAGCGGTTGTCACAAACGCGGAACCCGAACATATGGAATATTACGGTTTCGATTTGGAAAAATTTCATTTGGCGTATCGCGGTTTTTTGGAGCGCGCTAAAATTCGCGTTATAAATGCGGAAGACGAATTTTTGAAAAATTTAAATATAGATTGTATAAAACTTTATCCAAGCCGTGATATCACCGATGTAAAAATGCTTTTAAGAGATTATCAGCCGTTTATCAGCTTTAATTTAAAAGGGCTTGGAAAATTTGAAGTTTTCGGTCTTGGAGAACATATAGCAATAGATGCAAGTCTTGCCATTTTAGCGGCAAATTGTGAAGTCGGCCTTGAAAATATCAGAAAAAATTTATTAAATTTCAAAGGTATAAAAAAACGATTTGATATTCTGGTTGCAAATAAAAATTTTGTCTTAATTGATGATTACGGACATCACCCGACGGAAATTTGCGCTACTTTAAAAAGTGCGCAGGAATATGCTAAAAAACTGGGAATTGATAAAATTACGGCTATTTTTCAACCTCATCGCTGGACACGCTTAAAAGCAAATTTAAATGCATTCAAAGAGTGCTTTAAAACAGTTGACGATTTGATTATTTTACCTGTTTTTGCAGCCGGAGAAGCGCAAAACGGAATAGATGTAAAAGACGAATTTAAAGGTAAAAATATAATTTTTACTCAAAAAGTAAAACGAAACGGCGAAGCGATTGAATTTAATGATGAATTCGGCGTAAAACACCGTGTAGATAGTGGTCTTGTTATAGGTTTCGGTGCAGGAGACATTACGTATCAATTAAGGAATGAGAGTTGAGCAGATTCGTAATTTTCATATTAGCTTTTTTATTTATTCTATCGATTTTTTTTATTGATGATGAAAAATTAAGTAAAAAACTTAAAATTTTAATCTCCGTATTTTTGGTTGTTTTAGCCTTTTTAGCGTTTTTTTATGAAGAGAATTTTAAGAACCGCACAAGTCAGAGAAATGAAATTTCTCTGGCATTTTCACAAGGAAAAATTTTAAAATGCGGTGATTTGGAAATAGACAAGCAAAATTTCGAATTCTCTTTTGCCACACAGACTTTTATTGCCAAAAAAACAGCTTCCGGATCATTCAAAAACCGAATTTTTAAAATTTCGGATTGTGAAATTAAAAAATGATGAACGAAATCTTTTCAAGGCTTGATTTAAGCGGATATTTGGAAAAATTTTACAATTATTTAGCGCGTGAAAAACCGCTTTTTTTGCAAGGAGACAGTAAAATAAATTTTGAAAAAATAGCTGAAATTTCAAAATTTGATCTTTTGCTTTGTGAAAAAATAAAAAATCTTGACGACGAGCTTTTAAGGCTTTCAAAACATACTACTTTACATATAAGTGAAATTTTTGAGTTCAGTAAAATAGTAAATTATTTTTTGTATTTAAAAAAGCAAAATTTTGAAGGGTTGCTTGCAAGCTGGCTTCTTAAAATTGAAATTCCATCTGAAATTTTGGAAATTTCAAATTTTTTTGATGAAAAAGGCGAGTTTAAGGATAGTGTCGATGAAAGATTTTATGCACTTCGTGAAGCCTATAAAATCAAAAAAAGCCAAATTGACGAGACGCTGAAAAGACTTATTTACTCAAAAAATATAATTCCTTATCTTGCAGATACACAGATTCATTACGTAAGCGACACGGAGGCGCTTTTAGTCAGAGGCGGCTTTAACCATGCTTTAAAAGGAAGGGTGGTGGCAAGAAGCGCGGGCGGTTATTTTTATGTGGCTCCTGATGCGATTTTAAAACTAAAATCCGATCAAAGCGAAATAATCGATACAAAAGAGCAGATTGTTTTTGAGCATTGCAAAAAAATAAGCCAAATTTTTACAAAAAACCTGCTGTTTTTGAAATTTATAAATAACGCGTTTGATCAAATTGATGCGCTGATAGCAAGGGCTATGTTCGCTAAAAACAACGATTACGAGTTTGTTTTGGCGGATAATTCGCACGATATTATCATAAAAGATTTCATTCATCCGGCTCTTAAAAATCCAAAAGCCGTAAGTGTGGAGTTTATCGGTAAAGTTTTACTGATTACAGGTGTAAATGCGGGCGGAAAAAGTATGCTTTTAAAATCTTTAATAACGGCTTCTTTACTTGCAAAATACCTGCTTCCTATGCATATCAACCAGACTCATTCCAAAATCGGTTCATTTAAAGAATTTGAGCTTATTATGCAAGATCCGCAAGATTCTAAAAACGATATTTCTACGTTTGCAGGACGTATGATAAGTTTTTCACATCTTTTCGGGCGCAAAAATTTAATTATCGGAGTCGATGAAATCGAACTTGGTACAGATTTTGAAGAGGCAGCCAGTCTTTATAGCGTATTGATAAAAAATCTTATGAAAAACGATATAAAAATGGTTATAACAACTCATCACAAACGCCTTGCAATGTTACTTTCAAAAGAATCAAGCGTAGAATTGATAGCGGCACTTTACGATGAAAAAAACAGCCGTCCGAAATATGAATTTTTAAAAGGTATAGTCGGTAAAAGTTATGCGTTTGAAACCGCATTACGATATGGAATTCCGCAAAATTTAGTTATTGAAGCCAAAAAAACTTACGGTGTCGATAAGGAAAATTTAAATGAAGCAATTTCAAAAGCTTTAAATTTGGAACTTAATCTTAAAACCGAGCTTGAAACAGTTCAGAAAAAAGAGCAAAAACTTGACGCTTTAATCGAAAATTTAAAAGATCAAAAAGAAAAAAACGATGAAATTTTCAAGGCTGATGTTTCAAAATTTCAGTTGGAATTTTACAACGCCATAAATATGGCGAAAAAATCAATTACGTTTGAAAACCAAAAAGATAGGCAAAGAGCCATAAATACGGCAAACGAAATGAAAAAAAATATAAAAATTCCAAAATTTGAAAACGCAGATGAAAATTTAGAAGTCGGTGAATGGGCAAAATTTGGAAATGTAAAAGGCGAAATTGTTTCCATAAAAGGACGTGAAGCTACAATTCTAAGCGAAGGAATAAAACTTCGCGTACCGTTAGGCGATTTAAAACGAAGTGTAAAACCGCAAAAAGATAAGAAAAGTGTGCAAATCAGCATTCAAAGTCCGCAAAATGCGAGCGTAGTACTTGATTTGCACGGACTTCGCGCAGATGAAGCAATCGAGCGTCTTGACAGATTTATCTCTCAATCTTTAGTGTTAGGACTTGACGAAATTATTGTAAAACATGGAATCGGCACCGGAAAACTGGCTTACGCGGTCAGTAAGTTTTTAAAATCTCATCCGAGCGTTAAGGAATTTAAAGATGCATCACCAAATGAAGGCGGTTTCGGAAGTAAAATCATAAAATTTTAAGCAGAGATTTTTGGAAAATTTTATTAATTGATATGTTTTCAGTAAAATATACGTAAATTTTATAACGCAAATTTTTTTTAAAACATATAAATCGAATTCTATTTAATGTGCTTTTTAATATTTATAAATCGCATGAATTTATAAGATATAAATTTTTACTTCGCGCGCTAAATTTTGTAAATTTTATAAAAAATCGCAATTCATTTTACGGATTTATAAAATTTTGCAATTAAAAATAAAAACGGTGAAATTTTAAATCACAAAATTTCACCGTACAAAAGTTTTAGTTAAAACTATGTCCTATACTGAATTCAAAGCTGTTTGTATCGTCTCCGTCTTTTTCGTTTAGAGGTTTTACGAAGTATAATTGAAGAGGTCCAATCGGTGTCATCCATTCTATGCCGGCACCTGTGCTGTATCTGTATTCTTCCGTGAAGCTATCATCTCCTATTGTGCCGTAATCAAAAAATCCTATAAGTCTCATTTTAAGTCTTTCAATAAGCGGAAAACTTAGTTCAGCCGAGTTATTAAAACTCATTAAACCGCCGTATCCGATTAATTCGCAGCCACGACCATAAAGGCAAATTCTTTTTTTAGGAACGCTTCTGTTGCTGTATCCTCTTATGCTTTTCATACCTCCAAGAAAAAGTTTTTCATTTATCGGCAAATCATCGTCCGTATTCCACATATATCCTGCATTTGCTTTATATCTAAAAATTAAATCCCAATCGATATAGTCTCTTAGTCCATAATACCAGTTAAAATTTCCTCTTGCTTTCATATAGTCGATATCGCCGCCAAGACCTGCAAATTCCATGCTTGCGCCTGCTATTATGCCACTTCTCGGTATAAAATAATCATCTGTATTGTTAAATGAAATTGCAGGTATTATTGAGCTTTTGGTATGATCGCCATCCATATAACCGGCCGCTTTATAAAATGCATCAAGTCCGTTTATTTTTGATTTTGTAAACGAATAAGTAAGACTTGCGTTAGTGTAGCGTCCCAGTTTGCGACCTGCTGTGAGAGAAAATCCGTAATCTTTCTCATCGTAATCATCCCAGTCATAGTCACTTGCAAAAATCATTCCGCCAAGGCTGTATTTGCTGTCAAAAACTCTAGGATTTGTAAGTGAAATTCTGCCATTTAACGCATCATCGCTTTTATCTACATTTATAGAGCCTTGCAATCCTGTTCCGAAAATGTTTTTTTCACTTACTCCTGCGCTTAATAAAAGGCCGTCGTTACTTCCATATCCTATACCGCCTGTTACGCTTCCTGTAGGGGCTTCTTTTACTACGACTTCAAGATCTATCTGATCTGCTCCGACACGCGTTTCTTTTATATCGACTTCATCAAAGTATCCTGTTCTTTTTAGGGCATTTTTAGAATCTATAAAGTCCGTTTTGCTGTATAAATTTCCTTCGGTAAGATACATTTCACGACGAATTACGCGGTCTTCCGTTTTGTCGTTACCTGAAATCGTGACATTTCGTATATATACTTTTTCCTCAGGAATTACTATATAATTTATATCAACTATACTATTTTCTTTATCCTGTTTTGTTTTCGGCAAAATTCTAACATAAGCAAAACCTTGATCGGCTACAAGATCTTCCAATGTTCCCATATCTTTTCTAAGCCATGCGGCATTCATTTTATCACCGCTTTGAAGCTTTAAATTTTTTATTACTTTTTCTTTATCAAGATTTACGTTTTCCGGGTATTGAATATCTATTTTGCCTACTTTATAGCGGTTTCCTTCACTTATATAATATGTAATATCCGCGCTGTAATCATTCATATCGGCTTTTAAAATCGGTTCTGAAACGCTGGCGTCAAGATAACCTTTTTTGTAGTATTCTTCGCGGATTTTATTTGCATCGTTCGGAAGTTCGAAGGTTTTTGTTTTTCCGTCATTAAATCCCCACATCCAGCCAAGAAGCTCTCTTTGTTTATTTTCAATAACAGGTTCAAAATCGCCGTAATCGAATTTTTCAGCTCCTATCAGATTTACTTTTTTTATTATGATGTTTTCTCCGCGATTTATATTCAAAGTAATATGAACGGAGCTTTTTTCATCATTTAAATTTTCAACTTTTTCTTCTACAACCGTATCAAAAAAGCCCTTTACTTCATAAAATTGTTTTATTCTGGCTTTTGCCCTTGAAATAGCTATTTCATCATACATTTGTCCGGCTTTTATTCCTATCAATCCTTTTATAGCGTCTTTATCGTTAGTTACGACATTTTCTATATCGATTTTAGAAATACTCGGTTTTTCTTTTACGACGAAAGTTAAAGCATTGCCGGTCTGCTTTACATAAACGTCCTCAAAATATCCTTGTGAAAAAAGTCTTACGATAGCTTCGTTTATATTTTCAGCATTTGCGTCCATACCTGGATGAATTCCTGAAATATCCATAGCTACTTGGTCTGAGAGATAGTTCAGACCTTCAAAATTTACTGAGCCGATATTTGCAGCAGCTGCAAATGAAATTAAATTTAGTGACAAAATAGCAATTTTTTTCATTTATTAACCTAAAAATAAAATAAACTTCGTATAATACCACACAAAAATTAAAATTTGGTAATCAAGGGTAAAAAAATGAAAGTTGGTATTATCGGGCTTGGCTTAATTGGCGGTTCTTTGGGGCTTTGTCTAAAAGATATGAAATTAATAGATAGAGTTTACGGTTACGATTTAAGCAAAGAAAATGAAAAAACAGCTCTTGATTTAGGTTTGGTTAATGAAATTTTATCGTTTGATGAAATTAAACAAAAATGTGATGTTATATTTCTTGCAATTCCGGTAGAAGCGATAATTTCTACGCTTAATAATTTAAAAGATATAAAAAAAGATACGACGATTATCGATCTTGGAAGTGCCAAGTTTAAAATTTTGCAAAGCTGTCCTGCCGAAATCAGATCTAATTTCATCGCCGCTCACCCGATGGCAGGAACCGAAAACTCAGGCCCGAAAGCCGCTTTCAAAGAGCTTTTAAATGGCGCTGTTGTAGTTATTTGCGATGACAAAAGCGCAGATGAGGTTCATATAAAAAGAGCGGTCGAAATTTTCAGTTTTGCAGGTATGAAAATAGTTTTTATGGATGCGGCAAGCCACGATCATCACGTTGCAATAATATCTCATTTACCGCACGCAATCAGCTATTCGCTTGTAAACAGCGTTCTGAAAGAGGAGAATAAAAGAAATATAATAAATCTTGCAGGCGGAAGTTTTACCGGAATGAGCAGAATCGCCAAATCAAGTCCTGAAATGTGGGTAGATATTTTCAAACAGAATAAAAACAACATTTTAAATTCCATAGACGCTTTCAAAATTGAGCTTGATAAATGCGTAAAAATGCTTGAAAACGACGAGTGGGATGAACTTAGCAAGTGGATGTTCGAAGCGCGTAAATTACGTGAAATTTTGTAAAATTTACTTGAAATTTACAGCATTTTAATAACATTGATTTTTAAAAATTTAAAAAAAGGAAACGGATGAGACGAGGAAAATTTAAAATTTTATTTTATTTCGTGATTTTAGTTTGTTTGGTTTTTGGTATTTATATGTTTTTAAATTCTAAACTTTTTGAACGAAATGCTCCTAAAATAGAGATTGAAGACATAATTTATTCAAATTTGAAAACACCTCTTCCTGTTTATATAAAAGATGACAGCGGCATAAAATTTGTAGAAATTTCACTTTATGACGGCAATAACAAAACAACAATTTATAATGAAAATTTTACTGTAATAGCACCGGAGCAACGATTTGAACTTACATTTCCAAAAGGTATGATGGTAAATAAAAATGCGAATTATGAGATTGAAATCAAAGCAACGGACAACAGCAAGTGGAATTTTACTATGGGAAATACAAGCATAAAACGCGCAAAAATAATAATAGACAATAAAAAACCGTTTGTCGAGGTTATAGGAAAATCATACAAAATTTCAAAAGGAGGCTCGGCTGTCGTTGTTTTTAAAGCAAATGACGAAATGCTTAAAGATGTCTATATCAAAACAAATTACGGCAAAAATTTTATACCCGTAAAATTTATAAAAGACGGCTTTTACGCTTCGTTGGTCGCATGGCCTGCAAATCAGAATGAATTTAGCGCCGATATAGTAGCGGTTGATGTTGCAGGCAACGAAAGCGTAAGCAGAATCAGATATTTTTACCAAGATAGAAATTATAAAATTTCAAATATAAAATTGAATGAAAATTTTATAAATGGTAAAGTCAGCGATCTTGCCGATACTTACGCTCAAAATTCGGATGAGCTTAAAGGCGTTGATAAATTTAAGTTTGTAAATGAAACGCTTCGCGGTAAAAATGAGGAACTTATTTATAGTTTCAGCTCAAAAGTACCGGAAACGGAGCTTTCAAATTTTAAAATTTCGCCTTTTTATCCTCTAAAAAACGCTGCTGCGGTTGCAAGTTTCGGAGATCATAGAATTTATTCATGGGAAGATAATCAAATCAGTGAATCGTGGCATTTAGGACTTGATCTTGCAAGTGTTGCAAATGCTGAAATTATAAACTCGAATGACGGAGTTGTAGTATTTTCCGGAGAAAACGGAATTTACGGATTAAATATCGGTGTTTATTACGGTTTTGGACTTTATGCGATTTATGGGCATTGTTCCGCTTCAAATTTTACAGAAGGCACTCAGATAAAAGCGGGCGAAATTTTAGGTAAAACAGGAAGCTCAGGTTTTGCATTTGGAGATCATCTGCATTTTGGAGTTTTGGTTCAAGGTGTTGAAGTTAGACCTGAGGAGTGGATGGATGAAAAATGGATGAAAGAAAATATATATGACATTTTAGAAAATTCCAAAGAAATGATACGAAATTAAGAAAAATTTGCTAAAATAAAAAAATGTATTTTTGTAAGGAAAAATTTTGAAACAAACAACAATCGCAAAAAAGGTAACTAGCGTTGGTATAGGGCTTCATAAAGGTGAGCCAATAAGACTTACGATAGAGCCTTCAAGTGAAAATACCGGTATTATATTTTATAGAAGCGATCTTGGCATTAGTTTCAAAGCGGAACCGAAAAATGTTGTAAATACTCAAATGGCGACTGTTATCGGTAATCAAAAAGGCTATATATCTACAGTAGAGCATATACTGAGTGCAATAAACGGTTATGGAATTGATAATATAAGAATAAATGTCGATGCAAATGAAATTCCTGTAATGGACGGAAGCTCAATCAGTTTTTGTATGATGCTTGATGAAGCCGGAATCAAAAATCTTGATGCAAGCAAAAAAGCTATTATAATAAAACGCGAAGTAGAAGTTAAAGAGGGCGAAAAATTCGTTCGTGTAAGCCCAAGCAAAAGTCCGAAATTTGATTATACAATTAAATTTTCAAATCCTATAATAGGCACTCAACAATTTGCATTTGAGTTCAGTAGAAAAAATTATGTTGATGAAATTGCTCGTGCACGCACGTTCGGTTTTTTAAAAGATGTTCAAATGCTTCGTTCTATGAATTTGGCTCTTGGCGGAAGTTTGGAAAATGCCGTTGTAATCGATGACAATAAAATTTTAAATCCGGATGGTTTAAGATATGAAAACGAATTTGTCCGTCATAAAATTTTAGATGCGATCGGCGATTTATCTCTTCTTGGAGCACCTATTTTAGGTGATTATACAGCTTATGCCGCAAGTCATGATTTAAATCACAAATTAACTTTGGCTATTTTGACCGACGCTAAAAATTATGAAATGGTAAGCATAGATGAGCAAATAGCTCACGAATATGCTAAAATTTTCGCATAAGGTAAAAAAATCAAACAAGTAGAAATTTTAGTGGTGGCTTTAAATTCACCTGTAATGATCGGTATTTATGAAAACGGCATTTTAATGCGTGAAATTTTAAGTGGTGCCGGCGAAAAAGCAAGTGATTTTTTAATTGATAAAATGGATGAAATTTTAGATTGTTATGAAATTAAAGAGTTGATTTATGCAAATACTCCGGGAAGCTTTATGGGTATAAAAGTTTCATACGTGATTTTAAAAACTTTAAGTACCGTATTAAATTTGCCTTTTAAAGCGATTAACGGGTTTGAATTAAATAATTTTTTACCTATCAGTGCAAATAAAAGCGTTTCTTTTGTATACGAAAACGGTAATATCGTGCTCAAAAAAGCTAAAAGCACAGCGCTGAAACTGCCGCAAAATTTATCGAAAGTAAATAAAAGTAATGATACAATACCAGATTATGTCATTTCGGCGGTTTAGGAGAAAATTTTGGTTATAAAAGTTCCGGCAACCAGTGCAAATCTTGGTCCAGGTTTTGATGCGCTTGGACTTAGTCTTAATCTGTTTAATATCATTACAATTAATGAATCGCCTATATTTTGCATATCTCTTAATGGTGAAGGCAGTCAAAATTTAAATCTTAAAAAGCACAATATGTTTATTTCGATTTTTAATGAAATTACCAGAAAATTTGATACGAAATTGCCGAATTTCCGTTTTGTTTTTGAAAACAACATTCCGTTTTCTCGTGGGCTTGGAAGCAGTTCCGCTGTAATTGTAGGAGCTATTGCTTCGGCTTATAAAATTTGTGGCATCAAAATTGATAAAAATAAAATTTTAAATGAGGCTTTGGTTTATGAAAATCATCCGGACAATATCGCACCTGCTGCATTCGGCGGATTTGTAAGTTCCGTGATTTATAAAAATTCGGTCATTACTCAAAAAAGTGAAATCGGTGAAGATATAAAAGCTGTCGTCGTGATACCGGATAAACAAATGCAAACGAGAAAATCGCGTACAATGCTGCCTAAAAATTTTACAATTAAAGAGTGTGTGACCAATCTTTCACATGCCGCGTTTTTAACAAGCTGCTTTGTGAAAAAGGATTATAAAAATTTAAAATTCGGTTGTATTGACGTAATGCATGAAGAACTTCGCATGCAAAATTTACCGGAACTTTTTGAAGTTCGAAAAATTGCATATGAAAACGGCGCTTTGATGAGTTCGCTTTCAGGTTCCGGATCAAGTTTTTTAAATATAGTTTATAAAGATGACGCAAAAAATTTAGCTAAAATTTTAAGCGCTAAATTTCCAAAATTTACGGTTAAAATTTTGGATTTTGATAACGGTGGTTTCGCTTTTGAATAAGCACCATAAGCCGATTAGAATGTGCGTGATGTGTAAAAACCGCTTTTTTCAAAAAGATTTAAAACGTTTTAGATATAAAGCCGGTTTCGGCAGAAGCTTTTATATTTGTGATGAGTGTTTGGGAAAAAATATAAATAAAATAAAAAAAATCGTTTCTAAATTTGAAAATTTTAGAAATTTGGATGATTTAACATTGAAGGAGAAACTTTTAAATGGGTGTTAGGATTAGTCAGATTGCAGATGAGCTTGGATATACTTCACAAGAAGTAGTCGCAAAAGCGCAAGAAATGGGTTATAAAAGGATAAAAACAGGCTCAAATTCCGTAAGTGACGAAGAAGCGAGCGCTATTTACGATTATATTCAAACGGGAGTTTTGCCTAAAAAGACAGAGAAAAAACAAACCGCAAAAAAGAGTGTAAAAAAAGATACTGTTAAAAAAGATACCGTTAAAAAAACGGCTGTTAAAAAAGACGATAGTAAAGCGGCAAAAAAAACAAAACCGATTGCTAAAAAATCTGCACCTAAAACCGAAAAAAAAGTAGAAAAGAAAGTGGAAAGTAAAATTTCAAAACCTGATAATGAAATTTTGGAAGCAAAACCTGAAATTTCAAAACCCGAAATAAAAGCGGAACCTAAAAAAGAAGAAATTGAACAAAAACAGGAAGCGGAGCCTAAAATAGAAGTGATGCCTGAAAAAAAATCTAAAATAAAAAGTGCGTTTGCACGTGGGGAAACTCTAGCGAGCGAAAGTCTTAAAAAACGTCGCGGACTTGTAATAGTTAAAAAGAAAAAAGATTTGCAAACTACGGAAACTCAAAAAATTGAAGCTCCAAAAACGCAAAAGATAAATTTAGGGCTTGATGCGATTTTTTCAAATGCTGATGCTAATCTAAAGAAAAAAGAGAAGAAAAAAGAGAAGAAACAAGTTCAATCTAAAAAAGTGGATACTACAAAAATAGATCTTACAAGTGACAGAGAACTTGCGGATATTCGTATAGATGATGACGAAGATATGGTAGTTTTACCGGATTTAACCCTAAAACCTATACAAGTCGAGCAAAAAACAAAAACAAAAGATCAACCGAATATCTATAAAGTCTCACAAAATAAAGTTTATGGAAATGACGGTTCTATTGCCAGAGGCGCTCGTAAAAAGCATAAAAAAGCAGTAAAAAACAGCGATAACGAAATCATAAAAAGTATAGAAATTCCAAAAGAAATTCGTCTTTATGAATTTGCGGAAAAGATAAAAAAACAACCTAGCGAAATAATATCAAAGCTTTTTGCTTTAGGGCTTATGACTACTAAAAATGACTTTTTGGACGAAGACGCGATTGAAATTTTAGGAGCCGAGTTTGATATAGATATAAAAATTGTAGATGAAAATGCAAAACTAAATTACGTAAAAGTTTATGATGAACAGAATTTAGATGATAAAAATGCAGTGGAAAGAGTTCCTGTTATTACTATTATGGGACACGTCGATCACGGAAAAACAAGCCTACTTGATTATATCAGAAATTCTCGTATCGCTAGAGGCGAAGCAGGCGGAATTACTCAACATGTAGGCGCCTATATGGTAGAAAAAAACGGCAGAAAAATCACATTTATTGATACTCCGGGACACGAAGCTTTTACATCAATGCGCGCAAGAGGAGCCGAAGTAACAGATATCGTTATTATAGTGGTTGCAGCGGATGATGGCGTTAAACCGCAAACTAAAGAGGCGATAAATCACGCGAAAGCTGCAAAAGTTCCTATTATAATAGCTATAAATAAAATGGACAAACCGACAGCAAATCCGGATATGGTAAAAAGCGGTTTGGCAGAGCTTGATATTATTCCTGTCGAATGGGGCGGAAAATATGAATTTGTAGAAATTTCAGCTAAAACAGGAAAAGGTATAGAGGATTTATTGGAAATTGTTTTACTTCAAGCCGATTTGTTGGAATTAAAAGCGAGCTTAAATGTACCTGCAAAAGCTACTATTATAGAAAGTTCCTTGCAAAAAGGACGCGGACCGGTAGCTACTATAATCGTACAAAACGGAACGTTGCGAGTAGGAGATACAGTTGTAGCAGGCGTTGCTTACGGTAAAGTGCGCGTTATAAATGATGACAAAGGAAAGAAATTAAAAGATATAAAACCTGGAGAGTGCGGTGTAATCGTAGGACTTAGTGAAGTTCCTGAAGCGGGTGAAACTTTAATTAGTGTTACTAGCGATAAAGAAGCAAGAGAGTATGCTAAGAAAATTTATGAGCATAATCGTCAAAAAGAGCTTAGCAAATCTACAAAAGTTACAATTGACGAACTCAGTGCAAAAATTGCGGAAGGCGAAATAAAATCACTGCCTGTAATTGTAAAAGCCGATGTTGTCGGTTCACTTGAAGCCGTTAAATCAAGTCTTGAAAAACTTCGAAATGATGAGGTTAGAGTTGATATCATACATAGCGGTGTCGGCGGCATCACACAAAACGACGTCGGACTTGCAAGTGCAAGTGAAAACTGCATAATATTAGGCTTTAATATTCGTCCGACCGGCGAAGTCAAAGAACTTGCAAAAGAACGCGGTGTAAATATAAAAACTTATAATGTAATTTATAATTTAATTGACGATGTAAAAGCGGTTTTAGGCGGTTTGATGAGCCCTATTATAAGTGAAATTGAAATCGGTCAAGCCGAAATTCGTCAAGTTATAAATGTTCCTAAAATAGGACAAATCGCAGGTTGTATGGTAACTGACGGCTCTATACAAAGAGGTGCTAAAATTCGCGTAATACGTGAAGGTGTTATAAAATTTGAAGGTAACGTAAGCTCACTTAAACGTTTTAAAGATGATGTAAAAGAAGTCGCAAAAGGTTTTGAATGCGGTGTTGGAATCGAAGGATATAATGATATGCAAGTTGGCGATTTTATAGAAAGCTTTAAAGAAAAAGAGGAAATAGCCAGTTTATGAATGCAGCCGAAATAAAACGATTAAGAACAGAAAGTGCACTAAAAGAGATATTGCCTGAAGCTTTTGCCAGCTTGGATGATACTATGTTAAAAGGGCTTTGCGTCACGGATGTGGATTGCAAAAAAGGAAGATATGACGCATTTGTATATCTTGATAAAATGGCGCTTGATGAACGCGAGCAGGAATATGTGCTAACTCATTTAAAAAAGGTTTCAAAAATTCTTCAAAACTATTGTGTTTGTGAGTTTGGTTGGTTTAGAGCACCAAATTTTCATTTTAAATTTGATGATAGTTTGGAACATCAAAATCGTATGGATGAACTTTTTTCCAAAGTCGAAAAGGAGTTAAAAAATGATTGATTTAAATGCACTTTGTTCCGAGTGCGGCGTAAAATTTTACGCTGATGAGCTTATAAGCGAAAATTCGCGTCAAATTTACCGTGTATATATCACAAAAAAAAATGGAGTCAATTTGGATGATTGTGAAGCTCTTTCTCGTTTGCTTTCTCCGATTTTGGATGTTGAGCCTCCAACAAGTGGAGCTTTTACGCTTGAAGTTAGTTCACCTGGACTTGAGCGCAAATTAACTACACCGTCAAATTTTGAAAATTCATTGGGTGAGTTGGTGAAAATTACGCTAAAAAATGGCGAAAAAATAAGCGGCGAAATTTTATCTTTTAAAGATGAAATTTTAAAATTAAAAACTGCAGAAAATAATGAAATTTCAGTAAATTTTAATGAAATAAAAAAAGCGAAAACCTATATTGAGTGGTAAATACAATTATTTTAAAAAATTTTATTTAATACAGATAAAATTTTATTGCTTTTAAATTGTTTTTTATGCATCGCATTTGTTTATATTATATGCAATGTTTATAAAATGGCTTAAATTTAAGATAATTTTTATTGACATTGTTTTTTTTTTAAGATATAATCACAATTTCAATTTAATTCACGTTGCTGGTGTAGCTCAGTTGGTAGAGCTACTGCCTTGTAAGCAGTGGGTCGGCGGTTCAAGTCCGTTCACCAGCTCCATTTTTTTTATTTAACAGTGTTTGACCAGATTTTAAGGGGTGAGATACTCAAGTGGCCAACGAGGGCAGACTGTAAATCTGCTGGCTTTGCCTACCGTGGTTCGAATCCACGTCTCACCACCACTGATAGTTTTGCGGGAGTAGCTCAGTTGGCTAGAGCATCAGCCTTCCAAGCTGAGGGTCGCGGGTCCGAGTCCCGTTTCCCGCTCCATTTGATTCTATACTGGGAGCTGTTTTTATACAGTTTACTTATAGTTTTCAAATAAAGTCGTTTGTGTTTTTGATAGTGGCGTTCTTCTCGTTGCCGAGCGTTTTTTTGCGCTCATATGGCTCAGAGGTAGAGCACTTCCTTGGTAAGGAAGAGGTCGCGGGTTCAAGTCCCGCTATGAGCTCCATGAATTTTAAGCTACGTTCAAGACGCAAATTTTTTTAGTGTAAGTAAAATTTTCATTTACGGAGGAAGATTATGGCAAAAGAAAAATACAATCGAACTAAGCCACATGTAAATATCGGTACTATAGGTCACGTTGACCATGGTAAAACTACTTTGACAGCTGCTATTTCTGCTGTTTTATCACGCAAAGGTCTTGCTGAGCTTAAAGACTATAGTAATATTGATAATGCTCCTGAAGAAAAAGAGCGTGGTATCACTATTGCAACTTCTCATATCGAGTATGAAACTGAAAAGCGTCACTATGCACACGTTGACTGCCCGGGCCACGCCGATTATGTAAAAAATATGATTACAGGTGCAGCTCAAATGGATGGTGCTATTCTAGTTATCGCTTCAACAGATGGTCCTATGGCACAAACTAGGGAGCACATTTTGCTTGCTCGTCAAGTTGGTGTTCCTTATATCGTTGTTTTCTTAAATAAAACAGATATGGTTGATGATCCTGAACTTATTGAGCTTGTAGAAGAAGAAGTAAAAGATCTTTTAAAAGAATACGGATTTCCTGGAGATGAAATTCCTATTATAAAAGGTTCAGCTCTTAAAGCGCTTGAAGAAGCAAAAGCTGGTGGTGACGGAGAATGGTCTGCTAAAATCATGGAGCTTATGGATGCTGTTGATAGTTATATTCCAACACCAAAAAGAGATACTGATAAAGATTTCTTGATGCCTATTGAAGATATTTTCTCAATTTCAGGCCGTGGTACAGTTGTAACAGGTAGAGTTGAAAAAGGTATAGTAAAAGTAGGTGATACGGTAGAATTAGTAGGTATTAAACCTACTCAAACAACAACTGTTACAGGTGTTGAGATGTTTAGAAAAGAGCTTGATGAAGGTGAAGCCGGTGATAATGTCGGTGTATTGCTTCGCGGAACTGCAAAAGAAGATGTTGAGCGTGGTATGGTTTTGGCTAAACCTAAATCAATTACACCTCACACAAAATTTGAAGCTGAAGTTTATATTTTGACAAAAGAAGAAGGTGGACGTCATACTCCATTTTTCAATAACTATAGACCACAATTCTATGTTAGAACAACAGACGTTACAGGATCTATTCAATTGCCTGAAGGTACAGAAATGGTTATGCCAGGTGATAATGTAAAAATTACTGTTGAGCTTATTCACCCAATCGCTTTGGAACAAGGAACAAGATTTGCGATTCGTGAAGGTGGACACACAGTCGGTTCAGGTGTTGTTTCTAAAATTTTAGGTTAATTTATAAATTGGGGGAAATTTTCCCCCAAAAAATTTTAAGGAAAAATTATGGCAAAAAATGCAAATAGAGTTAAAATTGGTTTAAAATGTTCAGAATGTGGTGATATAAATTATACTACTTATAAAAATAATAAAAATACTGCAAATAAAATTGAACTAAAAAAATATTGTCCAAGACTTAAAAAACATACGGTTCATAAAGAAATAAAATTAAAATAGAGGTCAATACCAGTTTAGGGCAATAGCTCCAACGGTAGAGCGCCGGATTCCAAATCCGATGGTTGGGGGTTCGAATCCCTCTTGCCCTGCCATAAAAGGTTTATAAATGGGAAAAGTTAAAGAATATTATATACAATCGAAAACGGAATTAGATAAAGTAGTATTTCCTACTAAAGGTCAAACCAAAAATGCATATATAACGGTTTTTATTGTAGTTGCCGTTATATCTCTATTTTTAGCACTAGTTGATCTTATGATGTCTTTTTTTGTTTCGAGTGTAGTGTAAAGGTTTGAAATGGCACTTAAATGGTACGCTATACAAACTTACGCCGGTAGCGAGATGGCTGTAAAAAGAGCTATAGAGTCTATGGCTACAGATTTAGGTTTGGAAGAACAAATAGGCGAAATTTTGGTTCCTACCGAAGATATTATTGAAATAAAAAATCAAAAAGAGACTATAAGATCAAGAAGTCTTTATCCTGGATATTGTTTCGCAAATTTGGATCTGGATACCGCTTTGTGGCATAGAATTCAAATGTTACCGAAAGTAAGTAGATTTATAGGTGAAGCAAAAAGACCTTCGCCGTTATCTGAAAAAGATATAAATTTAATTTTGGAAAAAGTAAATAAGAAAGATGCGCCGAAACCAAAAATTTATTTTGAACAAGGCGAAACGGTGAGGATTATAGATGGTCCTTTTGCAAATTTTAACGGAATTGTTGAAGAGTATGATATGCTTCATGGCAAACTTCGCTTGAATGTGTCTATTTTCGGTAGAAGTACGCCCGTTGAAATTTTATATTCACAAGTTGAAAAAATAGTTTGATAGTTAAGGAGAAGGGATTATGGCTAAAAAAGTTATAGGCGAAATAAAACTTCAAATCGCCGCGACAAAGGCGAATCCAAGTCCACCGGTTGGTCCTGCGTTGGGTCAAAAAGGTGTAAATATTATGGAATTTTGTAAAGCTTTTAACGAAAAAACAAAAGGTATGGAGGGATTTAATATTCCTGTAATTATTACAGTTTATGCCGACAGAAGTTTTACATTTATTACAAAACAACCGCCTGCAACTGATTTAATAAAGAAAACAGCAGGAGTTCAAAAAGGTTCGGATAATCCGCTTAAAAATAAGGTCGGAAAACTTACCAAAGCACAAGTTTTAGAGATTGTAGAGAAAAAAATGGCAGATTTAAATACAAAAGATAAAGAACAAGCTGCCAGAATTATAGCTGGATCTGCAAGATCTATGGGAATTACCGTAGAATAGCCCTTTACCGCCTGGGTTAAAATGGCGGAAGCACTTTAATTGCGAGGAAAAATAATGGCAAAAAATTCAAAAAGATTTAATGAACTTTTAAAAAAAGTTGATGATTCTAAAATTTATAACATAAACGAAGCTGTTGAAACTGTAAAAACTTTAGCTTCTGCAAAATTTGATGAAACTGTTGAAATTTCACTCAAATTAAATGTTGATCCGAAATATGCGGATCAAATGGTTAGAGGTTCTGTTGTTTTACCTGCCGGAACCGGTAAAAAAGTTAGAGTAGCGGTTATTGCAAAAGACGCAAAAGCCGATGAAGCAAAAAATGCCGGAGCGGATATTGTAGGAAGCGAAGAGTTAATTGAAGAAATTCAAAAAGGTAATATAAATTTTGACGTTTTAATTGCAACTCCTAATTTAATGGGTTTAGTCGGTAAAGTAGGTAGAATTTTAGGACCAAAAGGTATTATGCCGAACCCAAAAACAGATACTGTTACAATGGATATCACAAATGCTGTAAAGAATGCAAAAAGTGGTCAAGTAAATTTCCGTGTCGATAAACAAGGAAACATAAACGCAGGAATTGGAAAAGTCAGTTTTTCAAAAGAGCAAATTTGTAATAATTTGACAACTTTTATAAAAGAGATTAATAAGCATAAACCTGCAACTTCAAAGGGCAGATATATAAAATCCGGAGCTCTTTCTTTGACAATGAGCCCATCTCTTAGCCTTGATACGCAAGAGTTGCTTGATTTAAAATAAGATAAAAAATTCATAAATTTTGATTGGAGACGGTCGAGGCGAAAGCTTAATTGAGCAAAAGCTCTCTCTACCTGAAATCGCCGGTCGGAAAGGAGAAAAAATGACAAGAGATGAAAAAGCAAAAATTGTTGCTGAACTTACCGATGGTTTTAAAAATTCAGAAGCTGTTCTAGTTAGCGATTTTAAAGGACTTAGTGTCAAAGCGCTTGAAAATTTAAGAAATAATGCAAGAGAAGTTGATGTAAAAGTTCAAGTAGTCAAAAATACTTTGGCGAATATCGCACTTAAAAATGCAAGCAAAGATGGCATGGAACTGAAAGATACAAATATTTTCTTGTGGGGAAATCAAATTGATGTTTGTAAAGTAGCAGCAAAATTTGAAGAACAAAACGAATCTTTCAAAATCAAAACAGCATATATGGATGGCGAAGTTGCATCTTTATCAAAAATCGTTGCATTGTCTAAATTACCTAGCCGCGACGAACTTATTGCAATGCTACTTCAAGTTTGGAACGCACCGATTCAAAATTTTACAATCGGCTTAAATGCGCTTAAAGAAAAAAAATCAGCTTAAAAAAGGATAAAAAATGGCAATTACAAAAGAAGACGTATTAGAATATATTTCTAATCTTTCAGTTTTAGAACTTAGTGAATTAGTAAAAGAATTCGAAGAAAAATTTGGTGTAAGTGCAGCACCTGTAATGGTAGCAGGTGGTGCAGGAGCTGGCGCAGCAGCAGCTGCTGAAGAAAAAACAGAGTTTGATCTTGTTTTGACTGATACAGGCGCTGAAAAAATTAAAGTTATTAAAGCAGTTCGTGCTATCACAGGTCTTGGTCTTAAAGAAGCAAAAGATGCGGTAGAAAAAACTCCATCTGTTCTTAAAGAGGGCATGAATAAAGAAGATGCTGAAAAAGCTAAAGCAGATCTTGAAGCAGCCGGAGCAAAAGTAGAGCTTAAATAATTGAAAAAAGATTTTTCTTTTTTAAACAATATGTGTGCCGAATTTTTCGGCACTTCTTTTCTTTCAAAAAATACTACGAGGTAGCCTTATGCTAAATAGCTTATATTCCGGAAATCGTCTTAGAATAGACTTTTCGAAAGTTCCAAAAGAGATTGATGTTCCAAATTTATTACAATTACAAAAAAAGAGTTTTGACCATTTTCTAAATCTAGATGACTCTAATGAAAAAAGTGGTATAGAAAAAGTTTTTAAATCAATATTTCCTATACACGATCCACAAAATCGTCTTACATTGGAATATGCCGGCAGTGAAATAACAAAGCCGAAATATACAATAAGAGAGTGCATGGAGCGCGGCCTTACATATTCTGTAAATTTAAAAATGAAAATTCGTCTTATAATAAATGAAAAAGATGAAAAAACAGGCGAAAAAATTGGCGTAAAAGATATAAAAGAACAAGAAATTTTTATTCGTGATATACCTTTGATGACAGATAGAATTTCATTTGTAATTAACGGCGTTGAGCGTGTAGTTGTGAATCAACTTCATAGAAGTCCGGGCGTTATTTTTAAAGAAGAAGAAAGTCCAACTGTCGTAAATAAATTAATCTATACGGCTCAAATTATACCAGATCGCGGCTCTTGGCTATACTTCGAATATGATGCAAAAGATATACTTTATGTGCGAATAAATAAACGCAGAAAAATGCCTATAACAATATTATTTAGGGCACTTGGATATAAAAAAGAGGATATTATAAAGTTATTTTATCCTATAAAAACAATTTATATAAAAAATGGAAAATTTTTAATAGATTTTGATCCGAATGATTTTACCGGCAGAATCGATTATGACATAAAAAATGAAAAGGGCGAAATTTTGCATAGCGCAGGAAAACGCCTAACAAAGAAAAAAGCTGAAAAACTTATTAGCGATGGATTAAAATTGATAGAATATCCTATCGAAATTTTAGCTGAAAGATATTTAGCTACGCCTATCGTTGATAGTGAAAGCGGCGAAATTTTATTTGATACACTTACTGCGCTTGATGAAAGTAAACTTGCTAAAGTTTTAGAAATCGGAGCTCCTATTCAAATTGCAGACGATCTTGCAAATGGAGTTGATAGTTCTATTATTAATTCATTTTTACAAGATGGCGATGCTTTAAAGATTTTACAACAAACTGAAAATGTAGATGATGAAAATGATTTGGCGGCTATTAGAATTTACAAAGTTATGCGTCCTGGCGAACCTGTCGTAAAAGAGGTAGCTAGAAATTTTGTAAATGATCTGTTTTTCAATCCTGAAAGATATGATTTGACAAAAGTCGGTCGTATGAAAATGAATCATAAACTTGGTTTAAATGTGCCGGAATACTTAACCGTATTAACTAATGAAGATATAATTAAAACAGCAAAATATCTAATTCGCGTAAAAAATGGAATTGGATATATAGATGATAGAGATCACCTTGGAAATCGCCGTATTAGAGCTATCGGTGAGCTTTTGGCAAACGAAATGCACATAGGTTTTATCAAGGTTCAA
Organism: Campylobacter hominis ATCC BAA-381; assembly: GCF_000017585.1. NCBI lineage: Bacteria > Pseudomonadati > Campylobacterota > Epsilonproteobacteria > Campylobacterales > Campylobacteraceae > Campylobacter > Campylobacter hominis. Next base: position 1,589,431 of record NC_009714.1, on the reverse strand, counting down.
AAGGCGATAAAAGATAAATTTACAACACTTACAAACAATGTAGATGAACTTATGCCTTATGATTTATTAAATCCTAAAATGGTTACAACTACATTTATGGAATTTTTCACAGGCGGACAATTAAGTCAATTTATGGATCAAACAAATCCGTTAAGTGAAATTACTCACAAACGTCGTCTTTCGGCACTTGGTGAAGGTGGACTTGTAAAAGAGCGTGCAGGTTTTGAAGTGCGTGACGTTCATCCTACTCATTATGGCAGAATTTGCCCTATTGAGACACCGGAAGGTCAAAATATCGGTTTGATAAATACTTTGTCTACTTATGCAAAAGTAAATAATTTAGGTTTTATTGAGGCTCCTTATAAAAAAGTAGTGGATGGAAGAGTCACCGATGAAGTAGTCTATCTTACAGCTACACAAGAAGAAGGACGCGTTATAGCGTCAGCTTCCGCTAAACTTGATGAAAACGGTCGTATTGTAGAAGATTTGCTTGAAGCCAGAAAAAACGGCGAAACAATTATGACAAAAAGAGAAGATATTACATTAATAGATCTTTGTAGTGGAATGGTTGCCGGTGTCGCAGCTTCTCTTATTCCATTTTTGGAACATGACGATGCCAATCGTGCGTTAATGGGTTCAAACATGCAACGACAAGCCGTTCCTCTTTTGCGTTCAACAGCTCCTATTGTCGGAACCGGAATGGAAGCGGTCGTAGCAAGAGACTCTTGGCAAGCAATTAAAGCGAAACGCAGCGGAACAGTAGAAAAAGTGGATAATAAAAATATTTTTATTTTAGGTGAAGACGATAGCGGTATGTTTATAGATCAATATACTATGGAAAAAAATCTTCGAACAAACCAAAATACAAGTTTTTCTCAACATCCGATTGTAAGAAAAGGCGAAAGCGTAAAAGCGGGACAAATTATAGCAGATGGTGCCAGCATGAACGGCGGCGAACTTGCTATCGGTAAAAATGCTCTTATTGCTTTTATGCCTTGGCATGGATACAACTATGAAGATGCTGTTGTCATGAGCGAAAAAATGATTCGCAAAGACGAATATACAAGTGTTCATATTTATGAAAAAGAGATTGAAGCAAGGGAATTAAAAGACGGCGTTGAAGAAATTACAAAAGATTTGCCTAATGTAAAAGAAGAAGAACTTGCTCATCTTGATGATAGTGGCATTGTAAAAATAGGAACTCATATAAAACCTGGTATGATTTTAGTTGGAAAAGTTTCTCCAAAAGGAGAAGTAAAACCGACACCAGAAGAAAGACTTTTGCGCGCAATTTTCGGTGAAAAAGCCGGACACGTTGTAAATAAATCGTTGTATGCCGGAAATTCTCTTGAAGGCGTTGTAATTGACGTTAAAATTTTTACAAAAAAAGGTTATGAAAAAGACCCAAGAGCAACTAAAGCATATGAAGATGAAAAAACACAACTTGAAAAAGAGCATCACGATAGACTTTTAATGCTTGATCGTGAAGAGATGTTAAAAATTGTTGCACTTTTATCTAAAAGCAAACTTCAAAGCGCTCAAACTTTAAATAAAATAGATTATAAAAAAGGCGATTTGGTTAGCAAAGAAGAACTTGAAAATTCAAACAGATTTACGTTAAACACCTTTATAAAAGGATATTCAAAAGCTGTTCAAAAAGAGTATGAAGATATAAAAAACCATTTTCAAAATGAAAAAAAGAAACTCAAAGAAGAGCATGATGAAAAAATTGATATTTTGGAAAAAGACGATATTTTACCAAATGGCGTTGTAAAACTTGTTAAAGTTTATATAGCTACAAAACGCAAATTAAAAGTTGGCGATAAAATGGCCGGACGTCACGGAAATAAAGGTATTGTTTCAATAATAGTACCTGAAGTTGATATGCCTTATCTTCCAAATGGACAAAGAGTTGATATTGTTTTAAATCCTCTCGGCGTTCCAAGTCGTATGAATATCGGTCAAATTATGGAGAGTCACTTAGGTTTGGTAGGTTGGCGTTTAGGCGAACAAATCGCTAAAATTTTAGAAGAAAAAACAAGCGATTGGATTAAGCACGTAAGAGAAAAAATGATTGAAATCGCAAGCACTGCAAAACTTATGAATGCTAAAAAAACGCTTGAAAAGTTAAGTGATGAAGAGCTTTTAAAATATGCAAGAGATTGGGCTCATGGTGTGAAATTTGCAGCTCCTATTTTTGAAGGAATAGTTCCTGAAGATTTTGAAAAGCTGTTTAAAATGGCAAACATTGATCCTGACGGAAAAACAGATCTTTACGACGGTAGAACAGGTGAGAAATTTAAAGAGCGTGTAAATGTAGGTTGTATGTATTATCTGAAACTTCACCATTTAGTTGATGAAAAAGAGCATGCAAGAAGTACCGGACCATATAGCTTGGTCACTCAACAACCTGTCGGCGGAAAAGCGCTTTTTGGCGGTCAAAGATTTGGAGAAATGGAAGTTTGGGCATTGGAGGCTTATGGTGCAGCTTATACATTGCGCGAAATGCTTACTATAAAATCAGATGACGTAGACGGCAGATTTTCTGCTTATAAAGCATTAACTCGCGGAGAAAATGTTGAAACTGCAGGAATTCCTGAAACATTTTTCGTTTTAACAAAAGAGCTTAAATCGCTCGCTTTAGATGTTGAAATTTATGAAAAGGACGAAAGCAATGAGTAAAGAGTTATTTGGATATAAACAAATAGAAGTAAATGAAGAACAAAGGCCACATAATTTTGATGTTTTTCAAATCGCACTTGCAAGTCCGGAGATGATAAGATCATGGAGTCATGGTGAAGTAAAAAAACCTGAAACTATAAATTATCGTACTTTAAAACCTGAAAGAGATGGGCTTTTTTGCGCCAAAATTTTCGGTCCTATCAGAGATTATGAGTGTATTTGCGGAAAATATAAAAAAATGCGTTATAAAGGTTATAAATGCGAAAAATGCGGCGTAGAAATTACAAGCTCAAAAGTTAGACGAACACGAATGGGTCATATTGAACTTGTTACGCCGGTTGCTCATATTTGGTATGTAAATTCTTTGCCAAGCCGCATCGGCACTCTTTTAAATGTCAAAATGAAAGATTTGGAGCGTGTTTTATACTATGAAGCTTATATTGTAGATAATCCTGGAGAAGCTTATTACGATAATGAAAATTCAAAAAAAGTTGAAAAATACGATGTTTTAAATGAAGAACAATACCAACTTTTAACCAAACTTTATACATCAACCGGTTTTAGTGCAAGAATGGGCGGAGAAGTCATTAGAGATATGCTTGCTGAACTTGATTTGGTCGATATTCTAAACAATTTAAAAGAAGAGATGAAAAGCACTACATCGGACGCAAAGAAAAAAAATATTGTAAAACGTCTTAAGGTTGTAGAATCTTTTATTATGTCAGATTTAAGACCTGAATGGATGATGATTACAGTTTTGCCTGTTTTGCCTGCCGATTTAAGACCGCTTGTAAATTTAGACGGCGGAAAATTTGCAGTCAGCGATGTAAATGATCTTTATCGACGTGTAATCAATAGGAATACTCGTTTAAAAAGACTAATAGAACTTGATGCGCCTGATATTATCATAAGAAATGAAAAAAGAATGCTTCAAGAGGCTGTCGATGCGTTGTTTGATAACGGCAGAAGAACAAATGCCGTAAAAGGTGCGAATAAAAGACCTCTAAAATCACTAAGCGAAATCATTAAAGGAAAGCAAGGTCGTTTTAGACAAAATTTACTTGGAAAACGTGTTGATTTTTCAGGACGTTCAGTTATTGTTGTAGGTCCAAGACTAAAAATGGATCAATGCGGTCTTCCAAAAATTATGGCGCTAGAGTTATTTAAACCGCATCTAATAGCTCGTTTGCAAGAAAAGGGCTATGCTACAACCGTAAAACAAGCTAAAAAAATGATAGAAAATAAGGAAAATGAAGTTTGGGAATGCCTGGAAGAGGTTGTAAAAGATTATCCTGTTATGCTTAATCGTGCGCCTACACTTCATAAAATGTCTATTCAAGCATTTCATCCTGTTTTGGTTGAAGGAAAAGCTATAAAGCTTCATCCGCTTGTTTGTGCCGCATTTAATGCCGATTTTGACGGTGATCAAATGGCGGTTCATGTTCCTTTAAGTCAAGAGGCGATTGCGGAATGTAAAATTTTAATGATGAGCTCTATGAATATTTTGCTTCCTGCAAGCGGAAAAGCTGTTACAGTTCCAAGTCAAGATATGGTTTTAGGTGTTTATTATCTATCACTTGAAAAAACAGGAGCGAAAGGCACAAATAAAATTTTTGCAAATGCCGATGAAGTTATGATGGCAGTTGAAGCAAAAGCGCTTGATATACATGCAAAAATTAAAACAACTGTTAACGGACATGCCACATTTACAACAGCCGGTCGTCTTATTATAAAATCTATTTTGCCTGATTTTATACCTGAGAGCATGTGGAATAAGATTATGAAGAAAAAAGATATTGCAAATTTGGTTAATTTCGTATATAAAAATGGCGGAACTAAACTTACGGCATCATTTTTGGATAATCTTAAAAGACTCGGTTTTGAATCCGCAACAAAAGCTGGCGTATCTATATCGGTAGCAGATATTATTGTACCTGAAAGTAAAAGTGAATATATAAATGACGGAAAACGAAAAGTTAGAGAAATTCAAAATCAATATGGTGCAGGACTTTTAACCGATAGCGAAAGATACAATAAAATCGTTGATATTTGGACGGATACGGGAAATAAAGTCGCAAGCGAAATGATGAAACTTATCAAAAATGATAAGCACGGATTTAATTCAATTTATATGATGGCTGATTCAGGTGCAAGAGGTAGTGCAAATCAAATAAAACAACTTGCAGGAATGCGTGGTCTTATGGCGAAACCTGATGGTTCGATTATCGAAACACCGATTATTTCAAATTTTAGAGAAGGCTTAAATGTGCTTGAATATTTTATTTCAACACACGGTGCCAGAAAAGGTCTTGCCGATACTGCTTTAAAAACAGCAAATGCCGGATATTTGACAAGAAAACTAATTGACGTATCTCAAAATGTAAAAATTACAATGGACGATTGCCATACACACGAAGGTATCGAAGTTACCGAAATTACGTCAAACGGAGAGTTGATCGAAAGTTTGGAAGATAGAATTTTAGGTCGCGTATTAAGTGATGATGTAATCGATCCTATTACAAATAAAGTTTTATTTGAAGCCGGAACATTGCTTAATGAAGAAAAAACGCAAATAATTTGCGATGCCGGAATTAAATCCGTAAGTATTCGCACACCTATAACTTGTAAAGCTCATAAGGGTGTTTGTTCAAAATGTTACGGTACAAATTTAAGTGAAGGTAAACTTGTAAAACCTGGTGAAGCCGTAGGAATCATTGCCGCTCAATCAATCGGAGAGCCTGGAACTCAATTAACACTACGAACTTTTCACGTTGGAGGAACTGCTTCAACGGAACAACAAGATCGCCAAGTAATCGCTAAAAAAGAGGGTTTTATAAGATACTACAATATAAAAACTATTGAAAATAACGGAAAATTTATTGTTACAAATCGTAGAAATGCGGCTGTACTTTTGGTGGAACCAAAGATAAAAGCACCTATTAGCGGTATAGTAAATATTGAAATTGCTCACGAAGATGTTATTTTAACAATAAAAAATAAAAAAGATGAAGTAAAATATACACTTCGAAGACATGATTTGGCAAAAGCGAATGAGCTTGCAGGAGTGGCTGGAAAGGTTGAAAGTAAATTTTATATAGCTTATAAAAACGGCGATAAAGTTGAAGAAAATGAAAGTCTTGTTGAAGTCATAAAAGAAGGTTGGAATGTTCCTAATCGTATCCTTTTTGCAAGTGAAATTAAAGTAAAAGATGGCGAACCTGTTACTCAAATAATACCTGCCGGCGCAAAAGGAATTTTAAAATATTTCATCCTTAAAGGTGATTATTTAGAAAGATTAAAAGATATCAAAAAAGGCCATATCGTAACTGAAAAAGGTATGTTTGTAGTAATTGCCGATGAAGACGGTAGAGAAGCTATTCGCCACTATATTCCAAGAGAATCTATTATTCAATTCAATGATAGCACGAAGGTTGATAATAAAGATATAATAGCTAAACCAAAGAAAAATGAAAGTTTGACAGTCGCTGAATGGGATCCTTACTCTACGCCTATAATTGCTGAAAGCGAAGGCGTTGTTGCATTTGAAGATATCGAAATCGGCTATACGGCTGCAGAGCAATACGATGAAACAACAGGTCAAAGCAGGGTTGTTATAAACGAATATTTGCCGCAAGGTGTAAAACCTACTATTGTTATTGCAAATGAAAAGAAAGAACTTATTCGTTATCATTTAGATCCAAAAACTGCGATTTTTGTAAGTGCCGGAGATAGTGTAAAGTTGGCCGATATTTTGGCTAAAACTCCAAAAGCTGTTGCGAAATCGCAAGATATTACAGGTGGTCTTCCAAGAGTATCCGAGTTATTTGAAGCAAGAAAACCTAAAAATGATGCAATTGTGGCAGATATAGATGGAACAATTCGCTTTGACAAGCCGCTTCGCGCTAAAGAGCGTGTAATAATTGAATCAAATGACGGTTCTTCTTCGGAGTATCTTATAGATAAAGCTCGCCAAATTCAAGTAAGAAACGGCGAATATGTACATGCAGGTGAAAAACTTACCGACGGTGTAGTTTCAAGCCATGATGTACTTAGAATTTTAGGTGAAAAAGCGCTTCATTATTATTTGATAAGTGAAATTCAACAAGTTTATAGAAGTCAAGGTGTTGCGATAAACGATAAACATATTGAAATTATAGTTTCTCAAATGCTTAGACAAGTGCGAGTTGTAGATAGCGGTGATACAAGTTTGATTCCTGGTGATTTGGTCAGCAAAAGAAAATTCAGTGAAGAAAATGAAAGAATTGTCGCAGGCGGCGGAGAGCCTGCTTTGGCTGAGCCTGTACTTCTTGGTGTTACAAGAGCTGCGATTGGAAGTGATAGTGTTATATCAGCTGCATCTTTCCAAGAAACCACAAAAGTTTTAACGGAAGCCAGCATTGCAGGAAGATGCGATTATCTTGAAGATTTAAAAGAAAATGTTATTTTAGGTAGAAAAATTCCTGTTGGAACCGGACTTTATAAAGATAAAGAGGTAAAATTAAAGAAAAACGGCAAAGAATAATCTTTGCCGTATTAAGGGAAGGCAATGGAAAGTAAAAAATTTTATGATAACGGTTTATTTTTTCTAAGATTGATTTTTGGAATTTGTTTTTTAATGCATGGAATTTCAAAAATTTCTCATGGAATAGATTTCGTAAAAGATATGGTTGTAAATTCCGGTATGCCTGAAATTTTAAGTTATGGCGTTTATATAGGTGAAGTTTTGGCGCCGATTTGTATTATTATAGGACTTTTTCCAAGAATTAGTTCATTTATAATTATAATAAATAGCGCTATGATTTTATTTTTAGCTCATGGTTCAAATCTTTTTGGATTAAATCAATACGGTGGATTTAATGCGGAATTGCCGTTTTTATATATAGGTATTTGTCTTTGCATATTATTTTGTGGAAGCGGTAAATATGCCATTAAAGACAAATTTTAAAATTTTGCTTAAATTTAGTTTTTTATAAGTCATAAGAAGATACAATTAAAATCTTTTTTTGATAAATTTAATGATGAAAGGAAAAAATAGTGCCAACTATAAATCAATTGGTTAGAAAAGAGCGCAAAAAGATTATTGAAAAATCAAAATCTCCTGCGTTAAAGAATTGTCCGCAAAGACGCGGTGTTTGCACGAGAGTTTATACTACAACTCCTAAAAAACCGAACTCTGCGCTTAGAAAAGTTGCCAAAGTAAGGCTTACAAGTGGTTTTGAAGTTATCAGCTATATCGGTGGAGAAGGTCACAATTTGCAAGAACACAGTATTGTACTTGTTCGTGGCGGTCGTGTAAAAGACTTACCGGGTGTCAAATATCACATTGTTCGTGGTGCTCTTGATACTGCAGGTGTTGCAAAAAGAACTGTTTCAAGATCAAAATACGGTGCTAAACGCCCTAAAAAATAGTTTAGCTAAAACAGACCGGCCCGTTGATTTGGCACGGTTTGAGTAAAATTTAAAAATTTGAAGGAAAATATATGAGAAGAAGAAAAGCTCTAGTTAGAGAAGTTTTGCCGGATCCAATATACGGCAATAAAGTAATCACTAAATTTATCAATTCACTTATGTATGATGGCAAGAAAAGTATTGCAACTAAAATTATGTATGGTGCAATAAATTTGATTGATCAAAAAGGAGGCGAAAAAAAAGGTATTGAAGTTTTTAATGATGCCATTGAAAACGTAAAACCTGTTTTGGAAGTTAAATCACGTCGCGTTGGCGGCGCTACTTACCAAGTTCCGATTGAAGTTCGCCCTGCACGCCAACAAGCACTTGCAATTCGTTGGATTATAGCGTTTGCCAGAAAAAGAAGTGAACGCACAATGATTGAAAAATTAGCTTATGAATTGCTCGATGCTGCAAATTCTAAAGGTTCTTCATTTAAGAAAAAAGAGGATACTTATAAGATGGCTGAAGCTAATAAAGCTTTTGCTCACTATCGTTGGTAAGGAGATAAAATGGCAAGAAAAACACCTTTACATATGGTAAGAAATATAGGAATTGCTGCCCATATCGATGCCGGTAAAACGACTACGAGTGAAAGAATTTTATTTTTTACCGGAATCAGTCATAAAATAGGCGAGACTCATGAAGGAACCGCTACAATGGACTGGATGGATCAAGAAAAGGAAAGAGGTATCACTATTACATCTGCCGCTACGACTTGTTTTTGGCGAGATCATCAAATAAACCTTATAGACACCCCGGGCCACGTGGATTTTACAATTGAAGTTGAAAGATCAATGAGAGTATTGGATGGTGCTGTAGCTGTATTTTGCTCTGTAGGCGGCGTTCAACCTCAAAGTGAAACTGTTTGGAGGCAAGCAAATAAATATCATGTTCCAAGAATTGCATTTGTAAATAAAATGGATAGAGTCGGAGCAAATTTTTATAATGTCGAAAAACAAATTAAAGATAGATTAAAAGCCAATCCGGTTCCGCTCCAAATTCCAATCGGTGCTGAAGATAATTTTAAAGGCGTAGTTGATTTGATTCAAATGAAAGCGCTTGTTTGGGAAAGCGATGAGCCTACAAATTATGTTGTTAAAGATATTCCTGCCGACTTGCAAGACAAAGCAAAAGAATATCACGATAAATTAGTTGAAGCTGTTGCAGAAACAGACGAAAAACTTATGGAAAAATTCTTTGATGGCGTTGAACTTAGTATTGACGAGATTAAAAAAGGTATAAAAACAGCAACACTAAGTCTTAACATTGTGCCTATGCTTTGCGGAACAGCATTTAAAAACAAAGGCGTTCAACCGCTTCTTGATGCAGTAGTTGATTATTTGCCGGCTCCGGATGAAGTTCCAAATATCAAAGGTCAATATGAAAATGGAAAAGAGGTAAGCGTAGAATCTACAGATGACGGAGAATTTGCAGCTCTAGGTTTTAAAATAGCTACCGATCCTTTTGTCGGACAATTGACTTTCGTGCGTGTTTATCGCGGTGTACTTGCAAGCGGAAGTTATGTTTATAATGCCGGTAAAGGTAAAAAAGAGCGCGTCGGCAGAATTCTTAGAATGCACTCAAATAAAAGAGAAGAGATAAAAGAGCTTTATGCTGGTGAAATCGGCGCTGTAGTAGGTCTAAAAGATACTCTTACAGGTGATACTCTTGCAAGTGAAAAAGATCCGGTTATTTTGGAAAGAATGGAATTTCCAGATCCCGTTATTTCAGTTGCAGTTGAACCTAAAACAAAAGCCGATCAAGAAAAAATGGGTATTGCTTTACAAAAACTTGCCCAAGAAGATCCTAGCTTCAGAGTCGCAACCGATGAAGAGAGCGGTCAAACAATTATTAGCGGTATGGGTGAACTTCACCTTGAAATTATCGTTGATAGAATGCTTAGAGAATTTAAAGTTGAAGCTGAAGTTGGAAAACCGCAAGTCGCTTACCGTGAGACTATTCGCAAAACAGTTGAGCAAGAATACAAATATGCTAAACAATCAGGTGGTCGCGGTCAATATGGACACGTATTCTTAAGACTTGAGCCAATGGAGCCGGGCGGAGAAAATTACGAGTTTGTAAATGATATAAAAGGCGGTGCTGTTCCAAAAGAATATATTCCGGCTGTTGATAAAGGTTGCCAAGAAGCAATGCAAAGCGGTGTATTGGCCGGCTATCCTGTTGTAGATATCAAGGTTACGTTATTTGACGGAAGTTACCACGAGGTAGATAGTTCAGAAATGGCATTTAAACTAGCTGCTTCAATGGGCTTCAAAGAAGGTGCTAGAAAAGCAAATGCTGTAATACTTGAGCCTATGATGAAAGTTGAGGTTGAAACTCCTGAAGAATACATGGGTGATGTTATAGGTGATTTGAATAAACGTCGCGGACAAGTAAATAATATGAGCGATCGTGGCGGAAATAAAATCATTGACGCGTTTTGTCCGCTTGCAGAGATGTTTGGATACTCTACTGATTTACGTTCTCAAACGCAAGGTCGCGCTACATACTCTATGGAATTTGATCATTATGACGAAGTTCCGAGAAATGTCAGCGAAGAAATCATCAAAAAACGCAACGGCTAAAATTTTAGCTAAATTTCAGGCTGAGATACAATCTCAGCCTTTTTTATTATCAAAAAATTAATCATACCAATAAAAAAATACTTATAATTCTTACAATCAGTATTTTTGCCACTAAAAAAGTATTTTAAAAGCAGTATAATTTTTCTTCTGAATTCCAAAATTTAATATATAAATTTAAAAATTTTTGAATTTTATTTATTTAATCTATTTTATGATTTATGAAAAATAAACTAAATAAATAGAAAATACAAAAAATTTCAAACAAAATTTAATGATTTTAACACAGTTGATAGCTCAGAAATGTATTTTGTGAGGTTTTGAAAATACAATCGTAAAAGAGTTTAATTTGTTTTTTGGTGTTTGATTTTTTTGGCAGTGATAATTCATATGATTATACAGCCGGTTTTTCGCTTCATTCACATTGCGGGATTTAAAAGATTAACTACGGTTTTAAAAGAAAATAATACATAAAGATTCTGTAACAGACATACAATTAACGATGGTGAGGTGCAATTTATAAGTGCTGAAACGAAATTATACATGAGAAATAATTTCTAAAAAGATAAATATTGGTGTTCAACTTTTATTAAATTTAGCAAATATCTTATATATTGTAATTTAAAATTCTTATTAATGGCACTAAAATTCGTCTAATAACAGGAGAATTTGCAGGTCATAAATGCATAAATGCTTTAAAGGCGCGAACGTTTGCCGTTTAATTATATGATATATATTTTCATTATGCTAAAAATGGATAAGAGATAATCCGTTATGATTTTTAAAATTTTGGGCTAAGCAGAAGTTGATGGTGAAAAGATTAATAAAAAACAGCTATAAAATTTACGTCCGAAGATAATTTTAAATAGATGCTAAATTTTATTTTTAAGTTCTTTAATATTAAAATGAGCCGATTTATTGGATTGAACAAATATATAATGTTTGTGGAGAGATTTGATGAATGCTTTCGGTAAGTTTAAAGATGATATTTTCATAAAACGTGAAATAAATATCAATAACAAAGAGTCTAAATTATAAAATTTAGGTTAATTTTATGTCGCTTTTCAGTTAAAAATTTATTATAAATTATTTAAATATTTGTAAAATTTTATTTAAAGATATTTTTGCTGCTATTTGTATCTTAGCAAAAAAGCTTAAATTTTAAAATGCAAACTAAAATAATTGAATTTTTAAAGTATCTATAAAAATGGAGTTTTGAAGATTAAATTTTTATTTTTATGGTAGAGAAAAATCTCTACCATAAATTTTTTAGTACTCTTTGTACAACTTTTGAATTTTATCTTTGTCGTTAGTTTTTGTTAGTGCTACCATTAGCAAAACTCTTGCTTTTGCAGCATTTAAGTTATCGCCTGTAACAAATCCGAGTTTAGCATCATCAACTTCAGCGCCAACGCTTGTTGAACCGCTTCCTGTTCTACTTGTTCTAACTACTACAACACCGGCTTTTGCAGCTTCTGCCAAAGCTTCTTCTACACTAGGATATGGATTTCCGTTTCCAACGCCTGCCAAAACTATACCTTTAGCGCCTTTTTCAACAGCTGTTTTAACAAAATCAGGAGTGTCTTCAGAGTGACCGAAAATAATATCAACTCTTGGAAGTGCTGAAATATTATTTATGCTGAATTCGCTGTTTTTTGTATGTTTTCTTGTAGAATTCATATAATAATTAACGATTCCGTAATTTACAGTACCGATTTTACCTGTATTTGGTGATTTAAATGTATTAACTGCTGTTGTGATTGTTTTAGTTACTTCTCTTGCTGCGTGAATTTCATCATTCATAACAACCAATACGCCTTTTCCAACGCTTGCTTTATCCATCGCTACATTTACGGCATTGTATATGTTTAGAGGACCGTCAGCACTCATTGAAGTGCTTGCTCTCATTGCTCCAACCAAAACGATAGGTTTGTCGCTTTTTACAACTAAATTTAGAAAGTAAGCTGTTTCTTCCATTGTATCTGTTCCGTGAGTTACAACGATACCTGCTACATCTTTTTGTTTTAAAAGCTCATTTGCTCTTTTTGCAAGTGTTAACCAAGTTTCGTTATTCATAGCTTGTGAACCGATATTTGCTATTTGTTCGCCTTTAATATTTGCGATTTCGTTGATTTGTGGAACAGCACTTATTAGAGCATCCACATTTACAGCGCCTGATTTGTAACTTCCTGTTAGAGCGTTATCCGCGCTTCCTGCGATTGTTCCGCCTGTAGCTAAAATATATACTGTAGGTTTTGCCATAAGAACAGATGCTCCTAAAAACATCATTAAAATTAACCCTTTAAAAAATTTCATTTTTTCTCCATTTGAATAAAAATTTATAAATATTCTAAAGTAAAAGCATTTTAGATTTTATAAAATAATTAAAAATTATAAAATTCCAAACGGGTTTTTACTCACCTCAATCTTATTTACAATCCGAATAGCAGCCGTTTTTTATTTTTACGACGCCGCTAAAACCAAATTTTCATGCCGATAAAATTGTGAAGTTTGCTGCAATTTGATTGAATAACAACCGAATTGCTTTATATATACATTTTCACCTCCATAATTATGTGTATTGTAAAATTTTTTGTCACTGGAAATTATAGCATTTTTATAAAATTTAATAAAGCTTAAAAAATAAAAGTAACATTTAAAGTTAATTTTTATTGAATTAGTATTCAAATTTACGTTATATCGCGCCATAAAGCAAATTTTAAAATTTGCTTTTATTGGCTTTTTTGATGAGAACATTATATAAATTTTCCGCCACTTCGCTAATTAAAATTCCAATTATTATTAAAACGGCACCGAAAATTTGCAAAGAATTAAGATGTTCTCCAAAAAAGTAGCCGATAATTCCGGCGCTTACAGGTTCTAATGTAAAAATTACTGCGGTTTTAGCTGCGCTTGTGTATTTTTGCGCCCAAGTTTGCACAAAAAATGCGAATACAGTCGCAAAAATCGTAGTCGTAATCACTGCAAATATAAAATAAAAATTCGTGCTGAATTGCAATCCGCCAAAAATTACGCTCGCATCGGCAAAAATTTCATCATTTACAAAAATAGCTAAAATAAGGCTCAAAATAGAAACTGTGATGAATTGAAAAATTACAAGCGCAAAAATATTTGTGCGTTTTGCAAAGTATCCTGTAAAAGCTATTTGCAATGCATAAGCTGCAGCGCAAATCACACTTAGAATTTCACCTGCGCCTATTTCAACGCTTGCTCCGCTTATAAAATAAAGTCCAATCAAAGCGATAAATGCTCCCAAAAAAGCAAAAATACTAAGTTTATCTTTAAAAAAAACTACAAGTAAAAACGGTACGATGACTACATTTATTCCTGTTATAAAAGCTACTGTTGATGAGAAAGAAAATTTCAGCGCAAAAGTTTGAAATGCAAAACCGCAAAACAAAAATAAGCCTAAAACTAATCCGCCAAATACGCTGCTTTTTTCAAATTTTAAGCCAAAACTGAAGGAAATCAAAAACATTAAAATGCTTGCCAACAAAAAACGCCAAAATAAAAAACTGTAAACGTCGATTACGCCTGTGGCATTTTGCACAGGTATAAAAGTTGCGCCCCAGCTTACAGCGACAAAAATCAGTGCTATATCGCTAATGAGTTTTTTTTTCATTTTAAAAGTTTTTTCAGTGCTTCAAATGTTGCATTTGAATTTTGTCTGAATTTTATTTCTTCGTTTGCGGCTTTTACAAAAAATTCGCTCAGAAATTCATTCGTAAATTTTGAATTAAAGTCGCTTGTAAGAGAGTTACCGGTTAGATTTTTGTAATTTCGCTTGAAATTTTCGTTTAATGAAAGATCTGCTATCAAAGGAAAAATAATCTCTCTAATTGCGTTAAAATCATATTTTTTTATAAAATCACTAAGCAAAATTTTACCGTCCATAATTTCATTAAGTTCATTTTCGCTTAGATTATTTATTTCATTTTTCAGTAAAATTTTAAGAGGATCAGCCGCGTATTTTAATTGTTCGCCAAACATGATTCTTATTTTATTCAGATAATTTTTTTTGTTTTCGTCGGTAGCGAGGTTTTCCAGAAATTTTGGTAAATCAAGCCCTAAATTGCTACTTTTAGTGTCAAATTTTTTAATTTCATCAGCACTTAAATCTATAATTTCATTTAGTGAGTTTTTGAAATTTTTAACATCTTTTAAATTCATAAAAGTAGCTAATTCAAGTCCTTTTTCGGCAATATTTTCAAAATTTGCAAACAAAAAAACAGGAAAAAACAGTATAAAAATTCGTCTTAACATTCAAAATCCCTTCGCAAAATTTTAATTTTATCAAAAACTTTTTTAATGTATAATCAAACGAAGGATTTTTATGGAAATTTTACTTTTAGCGGTGGCACTTAGCATGGATTGCGTTGCCTTGAGCATGTCAAATGGTGCCAAATGTGCGAATTATGGAATTTTCCGCATTACAAAAGTTTCTTTTGTCTACGGATTTTTTCAAGGTGCAATGCCGATAATCGGCTTTTTTCTAGGTGCTTTATTTGTAGGATTTATTGAACAAATTGATCATTTTGTAGCTTTTGCAATTTTAGGTTTTTTGGGTGTAAAGATGATATTTGACAGTCGCGAAAATAGCGATGAAATCACGGCAAACTTAGGATTGAAAGAGCTTATTTCGGGTGCCGTAGCCACAAGTATAGACGCACTTGCAGTCGGTGTGACATTTAGTTTTACAAGTCTAAATATTTGGTTTAGTTGCGCTATAATTGCTTTTGTTTGTTTTATTTTATCATTTGCCGCGACTTTTATCGGAAAAAAATTGGGTGAAATTTTTAAGGATAAGGCTCTTATTTTGGGCGGTTTGATTTTAATTTTTATAGGATTTAAAATTTTGATTACTCACCTTGGAATTTTATAATTAAAAATTTTGCTTTACTGTTTTAAATTTTATCACAGCAGAGAAGATTTGAAAAGTAATTTGAGCTTTTAATTTTAATAAAAAAATGCAATAGATTGAAATTTTAATAATTAAATAGCGCTAAAAAAATATATAAATTTTAAATACAAAAGAGTTGAAAATTTGCGAAAATACCTGTATGCTGTATTTTATGAACTGTTTAACCGATTAAAAAAAACTATAATTCATAAATCATATAAAATATTTTTGCAGTTTAAAATAAAAATTCAAATAGAAAGTTTTTATAAAAAAAGTAAGTCTATAAAATATTTTTAATTTTAAAGTGGCCGGTAGATAGGGATTCGAACCCCAGGAGGCTTGCACCTCAACGGTTTTCAAGACCGCCGCTTTCGACCGCTCAGCCATCTACCGACAAAAAGAAGTTAAAATTTTTTCTGGAGGCGACACCCAGATTCGAACTGGGGATCAAAGCTTTGCAGGCTCATGCCTTACCGCTTGGCTATGTCGCCGTGGTGCCCGGGGCCGGACTTGAACCGGCACGGAAGAAAAAAATCCGAGGGATTTTAAGTCCCTTGCGTCTACCAATTCCGCCACCTGGGCACTTTAAAATTTTAAATAAATGGAGCGGGAAACGAGAGTCGAACTCGCGACATCGACCATGGCAAGGTCGCGCTCTACCACTGAGCTATTCCCGCATAATGGAAACTGAAATTATATCGAAATAAAGCTTAAAATAAATTTTATTTTGCTTAAAAATGTAAATTTTATAGTAAGCTGTTATATGTTTTACGGAATAAATAAATTTTTTATTTTAAAAAATACAGTAATATTTAATTTTCGCATATTTTTATAAGAATAAAATTCCGCGATTATCTAATAAATTTATAAATTATGATAAATCGAAACATTGTAGCGCCATAAAAATATAAATAAAACAATAAATATGATGTTTTTTTGAATAAATTTTGTATAAAATGAGAAAATATTAAAAAAAGATGATTGATTCTTTATTGATATTTAAAAAGAGATTTTCTAATTTTAATGAGAATTTTTATGCTTAACTAATTAAAAATTTTTATACTATTTCTTAAAACTTTTTAACGCAGTCAATTAGTTTAAAATTTTTACATCGTGTAATAATATAATTAAATTGTCGCTTACGATACGCCGCGCAAATTTAATCTTTCTTGGCATCTCATAAACTAATAAATAAAAGAGCGTTTTTTTTGAATTATCGGCTTTATAATATCGACATTGTTTGATAAATATTATGTCTTTAAAAACTTGGCAGTTTAGATAATCTCACAAAAGGATTTAAAAATTTCAGGCATTTTGGACCGGATTATCAACTTTTTCTTCACTTGCAAGTATCTTTAAGATATGAAATGGAAAAGTCATTAGGAGGATAGATAAAGTTTTAATAAATTTTAATTTTTTTGATATTCATAGCTTTGTAGAGTTTTATAGACTATTTGTATTTAAAATTTAATGAAATTTTTGCTTTGATTATTAAGATTTTTTATTTTAGTTGATTATAGAAACTTTTAATTTAATTGAAATTTTAAATGATGAATTATTTTAATTTCAAAGCTTCGTTCATAAATTTTAAAATTCTTGTTTCGTTCAGTGTATTGTCATAAAATAAATTTAACGCTAAAACTGCTTGAAATACGAGCATTTGAGCGCCGTCTGAAGTTTTTAAGCCATATTTTTCCGCTAAATTTAAAAACGGTGTAACCTTTCCGTAAATTACATCAAAAGCCAATTTCGCTCTATTTAAAATTTCATCTAAAATTTCTTTTGGAGCAGGTAAATTTTCATCTTTTAAACCCGCGGAAGTTGAGTTTATAATCAAATCGTAATCTTTTGTATCAAAATTTTCGTAAGTGTAAAAATTTTCGCATTCAAAATTTTCGTTACTTTTATCTGATCGATTTAAAATATCGAATTTAACGCCATTTTCATGCAATATATATGAAATTGCGCGAGTTGTTCCTCCAGCTCCTAAAATAACTGCATTTTTGAAATTTCCGATTTTACTTACAGCGCGCCAAAATCCGAACGCGTCCGTATTGTATCCGTAAAATTTTTCATTTTTATATACAAGTGTATTAACTGAGCCTATTTTATCGGCAGCTTTACTTTTGAAATCGGATATTCTAAAAGCGTCTATTTTAAATGGAAGTGTGATATTTGCGGCATTTAGTTTAAGTTTTAAAAAATTATCACGCAAATCTTTGCCGTCATTTAGTAAAACTCTACCGTAAAATGCGTCTAAACTCAAGCCTAAAATAGCGTTATTATGCAGTCTTGGCGAAATCGAATGTGAAATCGGATTTCCGAAGACTGCAAATTTTTTCACTATTTTGCTCTATAAACAAACGCTTCCGGATTTATTTCAGAGCGAATTTGTTTAATCTTGCTTTCTATATTTGCATTATCATAAGGACCGACTAAAATTTTAGTCATTTTTTTGCCGTTTACAACGGTGTCCTGAAATTTATAAGAATAGCCTTTTTCTTTTAGTTTTTTTGTTACGATATTTTCTTTTTTGTCTGATGAAAATGCCAAAACTTGTATATAAGTATTTCCTGTTGTCGCAACAGCCGCCGCTTTCGGTTTTGCATTTTTTATGTCGCTTACTTTTATTTGTTTATTTTTTGAATTATTACTGAAAACTGATTTTTCATTTTTTTTGCTTTCAACATTTTGTTTAGTTGCGGTTTGTTGCGCCTTTACAGGTTCAGATTTTTTTATATTTGTATTTTGCGTTTTTTCTATTTTTTTAGGCTTTTGCGGTACTGTTATTTCTTTTTTAATTTGTGTCGTTTCTAATATTTTTTTAGGCTCTTCGATTTTTACCGGTTGTTCCACTTTTTTAGGTGGCTCCGGAGCTATTGCTATAGGTTTGATTTCAACTACTTTTGCATTACTATTATCAGATTTGATTTCTATTTGAGTAGGTTCTTTTGTTGTTTGTGAGCTCGGCTCTATTTGTTGTATTTCAGCCGGTTTCGTCTGTATTTTTATTTGTTGATCTACTGTCGGCGTATTAGCGGTATTTTGTGCCATTTCATTGTTTTTTGTATTCGGTGTTAAAATTTCTTGTTCGTTTGGCATTGTAATGCTGTCATTTGTGTCAATATTGCCGCGATTTATAAATTTCATAATAATAAGAACTATCAAAAAAATTATTACTAAAACAGATATTCCCATAAGAATTTTTTTGATATTTACACTTTTTTCTTGTGCTGCCTTGTCTTTATCAAGTAAAATATCGGCCATTGTAAAATCGTTTTCCATTAAAAACTCCTAAAAATTTCAATATTTTTTAAAATTTCCATAAAAATCTTAAAAAATATTTTAGGGCAAAATTATGCCCTAAAATTTAAAACATAGCTTTATCATAAATAATAAATTTACTTGCAAGTTCTTTAACTTCGGCTTTTATTTTACTTTGAAGTGAAGTATTGTTTATATCATTAAGCACATCGGCAATTTTATTTGCAATCCATTCAAATTCTTTTTCTTTCATACCGCGTGATGTAAGAGCTGCGCTTCCTACTCTAATGCCGCTTGTTACAAAGGGGCTTCTTGTTTCTCCAGGAACCGTATTTTTATTTACGGTAATTCCTGCATTTTCAAGCGCGTTGCTTGCGTCTTTTCCGCTGTAATCTTTTTTCAAAAAGCTAACTAAAATTAAGTGATTATCCGTTCCGCCGCTTACCAAATCAAAGCCGCGTTTCATTAGCGTATCACCTAAAATTTTGCAATTTGCTTTTACCTGTTTTGCATAAGTTTTCCATTCAGGACTTAAATTATGTTTAAAACCGACCGCCTTTCCTGCGATAACATGGACAAGCGGGCCGCCTTGCATTCCTGGGAAAATGCTTGAGTTGATTTTTTTGGCAAATTCTTCTTCATTTGTCATAATAATTCCGCCTCTAGGACCTCTTAAAGTTTTATGTGTTGTAGAGCTTACTACGTGGCAATATGGAAACGGATTTGTATGCTCTCCGGCAACTACAAGACCTGCTATATGAGCTACGTCTGCAAATAAAAATGCTCCGACGCTATCTGCGATTTCTCTGAATTTTGCAAAATCAATCTCTCTTGGATATGCGCTTGCGCCGCAAACGATTAGTTTCGGTTTTACGATTTTAGCAATATCAGCAACTCTGTTATAATCTATTCTTCCGTCCATTTCCACGCCGTAAAAAAAGCTGCTATAAAATTTACCACTTGCATTTACTTTTGCGCCATGAGTCAAGTGTCCGCCGTTACTTAAATCCATACCTAAAATTTTATCGCCCGGTTTTATAAAAGCTCCGTAAACACCTTGATTAGCTTGGCTTCCGCTATTTGGTTGGACATTTGCGAAATTGCAGCCGAAAAGTTTTTTGCAACGATCAATTGCTGTTTGCTCTATTTCATCTACAAATTCGCAACCACCGTAATATCTTTTACCTGGATATCCTTCAGCATATTTGTTTGTAAGTATAGAACCCATTACTTCCATAACTTCAGGATATGTGAAATTTTCACTTGCAATCATTTCCAAATAATCACATTGTCTTTGTAACTCTTTGTTTGTTAAATCAAAAATTTCTTTATCAAAATTTTCCAAATTCGACATTTTTACTCCTTGTCATCTAAATTTTTTATCGGTTTCATAGCCGGAAATAAAATTACATCACGAATTGACGCTTTGTTAAGTAAAATCATCACGAGTCTATCCACGCCAAGCCCCCAGCCAACCGTAGGCGGCATAGCATAAGACAACGCTCTTACATAATCTTCATCCATTTCGTGCGCTTCATCATCTCCTGCTTTTTTCGCTTCAATTTGCGCTTTAAATCTTTCATATTGATCAAGCGGATCATTCAGTTCGTTAAATGCGTTTGCAAGCTCTTTTCCTGCAATATAAAGTTCAAATCTCTCTGCAATTTCAGGATCTTTGTCGCTTCTTCTTGAAAGAGGCGAAATAGAAACCGGAAAATCCGTTATAAATGTAGGATTTATAAGTTTGCTTTCTACGTAATTATCAAAAAGTTCAGCTTGCAAATGTCCTAAATCAAGTTTTTCATTTGCTTCAAAACCGTCCGATTTAAGTTTTTTCAAAATTTCGTCTTTATCTTTTATAATTTCGGGCGAAATTTCGCCTATTAGTACCAAAGCGTCCAAATATTTAATTCTTTGAAATTTTTTAGAAAAATCAATTTTTAAATTGCCGTAATCTAAAATTTCACCTAAATTTAAAGTTTTCAGCAATTCGTTAAAAAGTTCTTCCGTTAAATCCATCGCTTCAAAATAGTTATGCCATGCCCAGTAAAACTCGATGCTTGTAAATTCAGGATTATGAGTTAAGTCCATTCCCTCGTTTCTAAAACATCTATTCATTTCGAAAACGGAATTCATTCCGCCTACTACAAGTCTTTTTAAATAAAGCTCAGGTGCTATTTTCAGATACCTGTCAATATCAAGCGCATTGTGATGAGTTATGAAAGGTTTTGCATTCGCGCCGCCTGCAATCTGATGCATCATCGGAGTTTCGACTTCCAAAAAACCTCGATCTTCAAAAAATCTACGAATTGTCCTGACAATCAACGAACGTTTTTCAAAATCAACTCTAACGCTTGGATCCATTATCATATCAAGGTATCTTTGGCGATATCTTAACTCTTTATCCGCAAGACCGTGAAATTTTTCAGGTAAAATTGAAATTGCTTTGCTTGCAAGGATAAGGTCGCTTACATGTATTGAAAATTCGCCGGTTCCTGTTAAAAACGCATAACCTTTTACTAAAATTATATCGCCTACTTCAATATTTTTCTTAAATTTTAAATAATTTTCTTCGCCTATACTGTCTTTTGAATAATAAATTTGAACATTTCCGCTTTCATCTTCTATATTTGCAAAAGTCGATCTTCCGGCTACTCGTTTTAATTTAATACGACCTGATATGACGATTTCTTCGTCAGCTTTTTTTGTTTCGTTTTCTGCTATGTATGCGAATTTCTCACGAAATTCTTTTATATTCATATCCTTTTTTAAAAAATGCGGATACGGATTTACACCTAAATTTCTTAATTCGTCTGCTTTTTGTATTCTTTGAATTTCAAGTTGGTTTTCAAACACTATTTATTTCCTTTTTTACTGCATTTTTCACAAATTCCATAAAGTTGCATAAGATGACTCGTTAAAGTAAAGCCATTTTTTTGTGCAATTTCAAGTTGTTTGTTTTCTATTTCCTGGTCCGTAAATTCTACAATTTTGCCGCAACTTTTACAAATAATATGATCGTGATGAGGTTTGTTTGCAAGTTCAAATTTTTTACCTTGTGCGCCAAATGATATGGAAGTAACCATTCTTGCATTTTCCAAAAGATTCAGTGTGCGGTAAATTGTCGCTATACCTATATTTAAATCCGGATATTTTTCTTTTATGTGTATACTCAAACTTTCCGGAGTAAAGTGATAGCTGCTGTTGTAAAGCGTTTTTAATAAAATTTCACGTTGTTTTGTATATTTTAAGCCGTTATCTTTGATGATTTTTTTGAATTCTTCAAGTAATTTATCAAATTCTAAATTTTCAATTTTTTTCATTTGCAATCCTTATAAAGTAGAATTTTTATCAAAATTTTCCCGGTTTAAAATTTCGCTTTTATTTGTATCGTTTTCGAAAAATGTCTCATTAAAATCATCGCTTAAAGTGTTGTTTATATCTCTTTTTATTTCTGTTATGGCATTTTTTACATTTTCGTTATTTTTTATTTGCATTATAAACTCGCCGGCTTTTACTAAATATGGATATGTAACGCTGTTTTCAAAAAACGGTTTTGTTTGAGTGTTTAAAAATGCTGCACTTTTTATAAGCACAGCTACTATTGCAAAAATTAGAAAAATTTTAGCGGCGCTGAATATAAATCCGCCAACCTTATCAATGATTCCAAGACCTGTAAATTTTATAAGTTTTGCTAAAATTTCGCCTACTATAAGGCAAACTATCCATGTCGCAAACAAAACTCCTAAAAATCCTGCCAAAATCTCCGTGCCATCTCCGCCTATAGCATTTGCACCGTGCAAGTTATATATATTAGCACTTATCCAAGCACCTGCCTCAGCTCTATAGTTTACCGCTAAAATAAATCCGCCGATAAGTCCTAAAATTCCAAAAATTTCTCTTATTATGCCGTTTACAAAGCCGCGAAGTCCAAAAAGCACGATTAAAACAATCGTAATTAAGTCAAACCAATTTATGTTTTCCAGCATTATTCACCTATAATTCCGATAAGTTCTTGCAAATTTGTAGAATAACGAAGCGCATTTTCTTTTGTGATTAAATTCGAACGAAGCGCTTTTACCATTGCCTGAGTTTGTGTTACCATACCTGTATTTTGTTGATTTAACTGCATTTGAGAATAGATTTGATGCACTTTATTTTCACGTATAAGGTTTGCAATCGCATTATTATTGATTAAAATTTCATGTATTGCAACACGACCTTTTCCAATTCTTGGAAGCAAAGATTGAGAAATAATGGAAGTCAATGAAACTGATAACATATTTCTTACTTGAAGTTGTTCACCGCCATCAAAACTATCAATAATTCTGTTTAGAGATTGAATTGCCGAGTTTGTGTGAAGTGTTCCAAAAACCAAGTGGCCTGTTTCAGCTGCAGTTATCGCAATAGAAATTGTTTCGCGGTCACGAAGCTCGCCTACTAGAATTATATCCGGGTCTTCACGTAGTGAAAATTTTAAAGCTCTTGCGTAAGATTGTGTATCTGTACCTATATTTCTATGCGAAAAAAGCGAACGTTTATTTGTATGCACGAACTCAACCGGATCTTCAACCGTGATAATGTGCTTTCGCTCAGTTTCATTTATCTCATTTAGCATTGCTGCCAAAGTTGTTGATTTACCGCTACCTGTAGGACCTGTAACTAATATCATACCTTTTTCGTGTTTTACGATTTCTTTAAAAATGGATGGCGCTTTTAATTCGTCAAGGCTTGGAATGTCTATTGGAATTATACGAAATGCAGCTGCTAAATCGCCGTTCATCGTATAATAGTAATTTCCACGAAAACGACCTATATTTGGAAGCTCTATCGCAAAGTCAAGCTCTTTATTTTCTTCCAATTCACTTTTTTGCGCATCAGTAATTAAAGCGTAGCAAATATATTCTATATCGCTACCGGTTAAAACATCCATAGCTAATGGGCGTAGCTTGCCATCTATTCTTACTTGCGGTGCCGAGCGCGAAACAAGGTGCAAGTCAGATGCTTTATTAAAAACGACTGTTTTTAAAAGAGTTTCAATATCCGCTAAATGTTTGCGATTTTCTTCTACCATGGATTTTCTCCTTAATCTATGATTTTTGGTACGACAAAATATGAGCCGTCAATATCGGGTGCATTTTTTAATATTATATTCATTATCTCATCATTATTATTATCCGGCTTATCTTCACGAAACGGTGTGCCGCCTTTCAACGTAGTAATAGCCGCATTTGTTTTATCTAAATCAAGTTCGTTTAAAACTTCTACAAAATTTACAATTTCATTAAGTTGTGCTTTAATTTCATCTCTTTTTTCGTCCGGAACTTTGAATGCTGTGAGTTTTTCTAATTTTGCCAAAAGATTTTCATCTATTATCATTTTTTTCCTTTGTTGATAAAAAGTTAGATATTATAGCATATTTAACTTTAACATTAGCCGTATTTTAAATATTTTATGATAAAATTATGCGAAAATTTTAGAAAAGGAAATATTTTGGCTTTAAAAGACGATATAGAAGGCATTAAAGAGCAAATCGGCACTGAAGAACAGTTTTTGCAAAGTATGATAAAAAGTGAACTTTTTATAAAAAAATATAAAAAACCGCTTTTAGCTTGCGTTATTTTAGCGGTTTTGGGCTTTGCTTCGTATTACGGTAATGAATTTTATAAAGAGTATAAGATAAACAAAGCAAATGTTATTTTTAGTGAGCTTGTTAAAAATCCGAATGATGAAAAAATTTTAAATGAGCTTAAAAATGAAGATTTCAATCTTTACGCTATTTATAAACTTGAAAATTTAAAAAATTCTCAAAATGTAGATATGAGTGAAATTGTAAATGATAAAAAACTTGATCCTATGCTAAAAAATATTATAAATTTGCAACTCGGAAAAAGTGGCGGCGAGCTTTTAAGTGATTATGAAACATTGCTCAAAGGTTTTAAACTTTTAAAAGAAGGAAAACTGAAAGATGCAAAAAACGAATTTGATAAAATTCCTTTTAATTCACCGCTAAATCAAATTGCTCAAAATTTAAAACATTATAATATAACGGATAAAAAATGAGAAAAAATATTTTAATTTTACTTGCGCTTTGTCTTGCTTTTGCAGGTTGTACTACAAAAAGGTTATACTTTGAGCCCGGAGACGAAAATATCACAAAGAAGATATCTTACAGCGGCTCTTTGCCCGATGATATAATTTTTGCAAATAAGCAGGTAGCTACATTGGATAATGGAAATGTGATTTCAAAAAGCGGCTTGAATAAAAATTTAAAGCTTAATAAAGGCGAAATTTTGCTTAATGAAGCTGAGAACAAATTTATAGTCAGCGATGTGGCTGGAGCTATCAAAGTTTTAGATGAAAACGGCGGCATAATTTTAGATCAGAATTTAAGCGCGCAAGCGATTGCTGCAAATATAAACGGCAATAATTTGGCGGTTTTAAGTGCTGATAATCACGCTTATATAATTAAAATAAACTCAGGCGCAGTGGTGCTTGATAGAGCATTTTCTCAAAATTTTGCGCTTGATGTAAGAGCCGCAGCGCCTGTATTTTTGGATTATCTTGTAGTTTTTGGTACACTTGACGGTAAAATCGCAATTGCCGATTTAAATATAAACAGAATTACGCAAGAATATGTAATCAGCGCTCAACCTTTTTTCAATAACGTAATTGAGCTTGGCGTACACGGTCAAAATCTTTACGGCGCGACTGCGACTAAGATTGTAAAACTTGCTCCTGCAGGAGTTCAGACATATGCGGCCGATATAAAAGATGTAATTTTCGATAAAGACAAAATTTATCTGTTTTTAAAAGACGGCGTTGTGCAAATTTTGGATTTTAATTTTCAAAAAATAAACGAGACAAAGTTGACTTTTGCGATATTTTTGGCTCCTACGATTTCAGATTCTAACATTTATATAGTGGAAAAAACCGGCTTTTTAATTCGTATGAATTTGAATTTAAATAATGTTAAAATTTTTGAACTGCCTGATGAAATAGACGATAAAATTTTTAGTGATAAAGATAATTTATATACAGGTAATAAATTTTTGAAATTTGGCGATGAACGATAAAATAAACGAACTTTTAGTTAAGCATAAAATTTTACTTAAAAATTTCAGAACAATTGAAACCGGAAATTTTACAAAAAAACGAAGTTTAAGTATTTTTTTTGGAGTTGATTTAAGTCAATTTCGGACTTTATTGTATTTAAGAGACGCTAAAAGCAGATTTGTAAGCAAAGATGCCATTTCTTTAATTGAAATTGATAAAAAAGTGCAAAGCAGTGAAAATAAAA
Source organism: Campylobacter hominis ATCC BAA-381 (assembly GCF_000017585.1). Taxonomy (NCBI): domain Bacteria; kingdom Pseudomonadati; phylum Campylobacterota; class Epsilonproteobacteria; order Campylobacterales; family Campylobacteraceae; genus Campylobacter; species Campylobacter hominis. The sequence continues at coordinate 1,563,231 of NC_009714.1, read as the reverse complement.
TAATAAAAAAGAAAATTTTATTTTTAAACTCGGCGCTTTGTTCAAAAGCTGCTAAAATTTTAAATGAAAACGGATTTATGATTTATGATTTTGTGTGATATAGGAAATTCCACGGCTAAATTTTACAATAACGGTATTTCAAAAGTTATGTCAATCAAAGAATTTCAAAAATTTGAGCCGAAAGATACTGTTTATTTTATAAATGTAAATCCGAATTTTAAAAGAAAATTAAAAGGCACACTGTTTTTTGATTTGGCACCGTATTTTGAGATAAATACGCTTTATTCAAAAGAGCTCGGAGTTGATAGAATTGCGGCAAGTTGCGCTATAAATGATGGAATAGTTATTGACGCCGGAAGCGCTATTACAGTCGATATGGTAAATAAAAACATACATATGGGCGGATTTATTTTGCCAGGTATTACTAAGTATGTGGAGGCTTACAAAAGTATTTCAAGCGTGCTTGATGTCGGGTTAAACTCGCAAGTTAATTTAGACAAAATTCCTTTAAATACTCGTGATGCGATAACTTATGGCGTAGTAAATTCCGTTGTTTTATTGGTGGAAAATATTGCCAAAAACCGCAAAATTTATATTACAGGCGGAGACGGCCAGTTTTTGTCACAGTTTTTTAAAAATGCCGTTTATGATAAAAATTTGGTTTTCAGATCAATGTTAAATGTTATAAAAAGTAAGGGACTCTAATGATTACAATAGCACTTCCAAAAGGGCGAATAGCCGATGATACACTTGCAATTTTCCGCAAAATTTTTGATATGAAATTTGAGTTTGAAGATCGCAAACTTATTTTAAGTGAGGGAAATTTTAAATTTTTATATGTTCGCAATCAGGATATTCCGGCTTATGTCACAAATGGTGCGGCTGATATCGGAGTAGTAGGGCTTGATGTGCTTGAAGAACATAGACCGGACGTCTTAAGGCTGCTTGATTTAGGAATTGGAAAATGTAAAATTTGTGTCGGTATAAAAAAAGAAAATGAGCTTGATTATAACGCCGCAAGGCTCAAGGTAGCCACAAAAATGCCAAATATAACAAGAAATTTTTTTGCCGGCAAGGCAACTCCTGTAAAAATAATAAAACTTTACGGTTCGATTGAGCTTGCACCTTTGATAGGTTTGGCGGACGCAATAGTTGATAACGTTGAAACCGGTGCTACTATGAGGCAAAACGGATTAAAAGTTGCCGAAGTCATTATGCAAAGTTCAGCACATTTGATTGCAAATAGAAACAGTTTTATTACAAAAAGAGATGAAATTTTAGATTTACGTGAAAAAATAAATGGCGTAATTTAAAATTTGCTGTAAATTTTTAAACTTTTTTTGCAAATTTAAAAAAGATTTGAATAAAATTTCAACTTAAAATTTTAAAAATCAAATAAAAATATCATATTTGCGAAATTTCGGATTTATAACTTACAAATAAAAAATTCAATTTTGATGAAATGCTAAAGTTGCAGCGCGTTTTTGTCGCTGTCTTACTTGATAAATACGTAATGATATTTAAATTTTGCAAAAATTCAAAATTTATTGAAACCGTAATTCCAAATAAGTTATTGGTACAATTGCAAAGCCGTTTTTGTATAAAAAATAAAGCGGATAGGAGATAAAATTTTTGGATTATAGCAAGCTTCTTGAGTTTCTATTTTATACTTTTATTTTGTGCGGTTTTTGAATTGATGTTATCTTTTTTATAAATAGTAATTTTAGAAATTTTATTTTTTTATCATCATAGTTTTCGAGCTGGATTATCAAAAAGGTAAATTTTTATTCACTATATATTATTTTATAACGTCATATTATCTTTATGCACGGTAAAACAAAATATTATGAAGTAAAAAATAGATTTTTGATTTATAAGGAATTAAAAAATTTAATTCCTTATTTTAGAAAGATTAAATATCTATTGCGGCGTCGCGGTAATAGTCTATTTGAGTCTTTTTGAGTATTCTTATGTAGTTTGTGCTTCCTTCCACACCTGTTGGAAATCCTGCAGTCATCACGTATGTGCCTGAGCTTTCGATAAGTCGCTTGTTGTAAGCTTGATTAATGATTTCGGCAAGCAAGAAATTTACACGCGTTTTTGGAACTACAAGTGCAGGAATTACGCCCCAAGCAAGTGTAAGTGAATGGGCTGTCTGCTCATCGTGAGCGATTGCTATAATATCTATTTTGGTGCGATTTCTTGCAAGTTTTATTGCCGATTTGCCACTTCCTGTTATAGAAAGTATCGCTCCTGCTTGAAGTCGCATAGCAAGCCTTGCGGTTGAACTTGTGATCATATCGGTTTCATCGTAAAAATCATAATCATCAAAGCAATTGTAGTGATAAACTTTTTCTGTTTCGATGATTGTAGAGCTCATAGCTTCCACAACTGCTACAGGATTGTGACCGATTGCACTTTCTTCACTTAGCATAACCGCGTCAGTTCCGTCAAGCACAGCATTTGCTACATCACTGATTTCAGCTCTTGTAGCGCGTTCTCTTTCGGTCATACTAAGCATCATTTGAGTGGCTGTGATAACAGGTTTTGCGTGAGCGTTTGCCAGTTTTATGATTTTCTTTTGAATGCGCGGAATTTCGTAAAACGGCATTTCTATACCAAGATCTCCTCTTGCTACCATTATTCCGTCGCTTACTTGTATAATTTCATCTATATTTTCTACAGCGTCGAATTTTTCTATTTTGGCATAAATTTTAGCTTTTGAACCTAAATTTTTTAAAATTTCGCGCACGCGCAAAATATCATTTGCGGATTGTACAAATGAAATTCCTACGAAATTAACTCCATGTTCTGCACCCCAGCGCAAATCCTGCAAATCTTTTTCTGTTATTATGTCAATATTTATACGAGTATTTGGAAAATTTACACCTTTATTTGATGTTAAAATTCCATCATTTTCAAGTACGGCTTCTACAGCTTCGTTGCTTACATTTGTAACTTTTGCACGTATAAAGCCGTCATACAGATAGATATATTCGCCTTTCTTCATTAGCGGTAAAATTTCCGGTTGATTGATACAAAGTTTGTAGGTTTTTTCATCGATTTTTTCACCGACTATTTCTTCCGGCACGAAAATAAGGCGATCTTCCGCTTTAAGTTTAAATTGTTCTTTCAGCTTTCCAACTCTTATTTTTGGGCCGCTGATATCTTGAAAAATACCGATTCTTCTATCAAGTTTTTTTTCTATTTCATGGATTTTATTTAAATTTTCTTCGTGATATTCATGAGTACCGTGACTGAAATTCATTCTAAATGCGTCTACACCTGCTTTTACCATAGCTTCAATTGTTTCAATTTTATCGCTTGCAGGTCCTAGTGTTGCCAAAATTTTTGTTTTTTTGAACATTTTTTCTCCTTCCTGTAAATTGCGGAGAATTCTATAATGAAAATCTAAATTTTAAAATAATAAAAAAGAGAAATTCCTATGAGATTTCATAGGAATTTTAAGGTTTAATCAACCAATTCGGCTGTAAATTTTTGTTCGTCAAAAGTTTTGTTTAAGAATGCGCATACTTTTTTGACGTCTCGTTCGGCATTTCCAAGGCAGCTCGTAGCTCCTGGACTTGGAGTCATATTAAAAATAATTCCTTTTTCCGTGTCAATTGAAGCTTCACCGAGCATAAGTTTTTTTTCGGTGCGATTCAACACTTGCGGACGTACGCCGCCAAAACCTTTTGCATAGTAAATATCTTCTGTTTTAAGAGACGGTACGATTTTCTTTGCATCCTCTACAAAAAGCTTTTTACCGATTTCAGGAATTTCAAACAGATAATTTCTAAATACATAGTTTCGAATATCACTGTCTTTTATTAAATCCCATAAAATTTGGACTACTTCTTTGCTGAAATTTAGAGTTTGGAAGTATTCTGGCACGCTTTTTAAACCTTTATAACGCTCCAATTTTGGAAGTGCTAAAGCAGTAGGACCGAATCTTGTGCATCCGTCTGCTAAAATATCAGGGTCTCCGTGAAGTGCTGCAAACGGAAGTTTCGGATTTTGAACCATATAAACTTTTCCATTCAGCAAATGTTGTTTTGTCAGATAAAAGCTTCCCGCCATACTTATACATCCCATATTTTTACCGTATCCCATGCGATGAGCTAACCAAAGCGAATGAGCTCCTGCATCAACTACGACAAAATTTGCACTAATTGCCATATTGTTTCTTGTACGTAGGAAAAATTTGTCACCTATATGTGTAATACCCAATACTTCAGTATTTAAAAATATATCACAGGTTTTATTTTCCTGTTTTTTTGCATTTTCAGTTAGTGAAATAGCCATAGCTCCATAATTTATAGTAGTATAAACTTCTTTTTGTACGCCCATTGATATGATATTTTCCGGTCTTTCGTTGCCATTTTCATCAAATACTATTTTCGGCTCGATTTCTTTAAGTTTTTCTTTGTCAAAAAGTTCCAAATACGGATAAAGCTCTTTGAAAATTTCAAATCTTTCTTTTATGATATCTACTTCGCGTTCCCCGACACCCATGGCCATCTTTTGATTTGCAAACATAAATTTATTTTGATAGCCATATTGAAGCCCATATTTTACTACCATATCAGCGGTTCGTTTTACTTTTTTAGCTTTTTCAAAAGTGTAGTTTGTCTCTATATCGCCGCAGTGAATCGTTTGCGAATTTGCCGTGCCTTTTGAGTTTAATGTCGCGATTCCCTCATATTTTTCTACAAGTGCTATATTTTTTATATCCGTGTATCTGGCAAGTTCATATAGTAGCGCAGCACCAGTGATTCCGCCGCCTATAACGACAACTTCATAATGCTTTTCTTCCATAATTTGTCCTCGTTTTTTATAAATTCAATAAAATGTATTTTGCTAAAATTTAGCTTAATATATCGTAAATTTGATAAAAATTTATTAAAGGAAATTAAAATTGTATAAATTTTTGTTTTGGAGGTAAAGATGAAAAAAGTTGCTGTAATTTTGGCTGACGGATACGAAGAATCGGAAGCTGTAACGCTTATAGATGTATTAAGAAGAGGTGGTATAAAATCTGTAGTTGTAGGATACGACGGTATTAATGTAATCGGAGCTCATGGTATAAAAATTGTAGCCGATACTGATTTTAGCGAGTTTAAAGTTAGTGATTTCGATATGATTTTGCTTCCTGGTGGATTTAAAAATAATGAAATTTTATCAAAAAGTGAAAAATTTCATAAAATTTTACGCGAATTTGATGATAAAAAACTTAAAATCGGGGCAATTTGCGCCGCACCTTGGGTTTTAGGAAGCGCCGGAGTTTTAAAAAACAGCTATACTTGCTATCCTGGATTTGAGAAAAAAATAAATCTTGCTGGTTTTGCTGGTGATAAATCAAATGTCGTAAGAGATGAAAATGTGATGACTTCGCGTGGCCCTGCTACTGCTATGGAATTTGCTCTTGCTATTGTAAAAGATTTGGCTGGCGAAAATGTTTATAATGAGGTAAAAGCAGGGCTTTTATTTAAATAAAACACGGGTGAAATTTCACAAATTTTGGAGATTTAAAATGATAGTTGTTATGAATAAATTTAATATAAAAAATGAATTTGTAGATGAATTTATAGAGCGCTGGAAAAATAGAAACTCTTATCTTTCAAGTGTTGATGGATTTGTGGAATTTCACCTATTAAAAGCGAGTCCTGAGACTAATTATTGCGTGGTCAGTTCATTTGTAAAGTGGCAAAATTTCAAAAGTTTTGAAAATTGGACCAAATCGAATGAGTTTAAAAAAGCTCACGCAAATGCCGGTGAGACCGCTCATATGCATTTTAAAAATGCAAATCTTGAAATTTATGAAGTTGTAATTTAAAATTTTACTTTTAAATTACAAACGGCTTTTTGAAATTTTATAAGTTTTCAATCATTTCTAATTTTGCATTTTTGATTTATTTTTTAAATTTTGGTGTATAATTTACGAAAAGTGTAAAAATTTTGTTAAAATTTAATTTAGTAAATTATCCATTTTATAAATTCATTAATGAGTAATTATGATTTTTGATTTTAGTCTATTTATGATACTCATAAAACTTTCGTTTTTTTAGTTTTGTGCGACAAAAATTATTTTAAGTCAGCGCATAAATTTTATGTTTTTTGATATTTGCTTTGTAAATGTCTTATTTCAATTTATTTTGGCAGTTTTACAAATTTCCAAAAAATACCAGGTTTGCTTAATTGTAATATTTTTTCTTATATATAATATTCGTTAAACGATTATATTACACTAAATATATTTTATATACTGTAAATTGATTAAAAAATATTTCTAAAAACCAGAAGGCAAATGCTTGATATTACCGCAGCAACCGGAATTGTAATGACCCAAGCAAGTACAATCGGTTTCATTAAAGACCAGTTTGCAGCTTTATTTACAAGTCCGATTCCTAAAACCGCACCGATTAAAATATGCGTAGAACTTACAGGAATTCCAAAAACAGTAGCAAGCATAACGATACTGGCAGCCGATAATTCAGCTGAAAAACCGCTTGCCGGGTGCATTTTTGTTAAATTTGTGCCGACTGTCTGGATAACTTCTCTTCCTATAAACCAAAGTCCTGCTACAAGTGCTATTCCAAACGTTATCATTACTATTGGCGGAATTGCAGCTTCTCCGTTTACAGCGCCTGTCGCTAATGTATCAATAATTGCCGCAAACGGTCCTACCGCATTTGAAATGTCATTACTTCCATGCGAAAAAGCAAATCCGCATGCCGTAAAAACTTGAAGCCAACTGAACATTAAAAAAGTTGATTTGCTAAGATCGCTTCTACGTAAATTTTTTGCAAAAACGAACATCGCAGCCCAAACGATAGTCGCGCACATACTTATTATCAAATAATTTTGAAAAGCGCTTAAACCGAGATTTAAATTTTTAAGTCCTTTAAAAAGAAGCATACTAACAAGCACAATTGTTCCAAATGCCGCTATTATAGGAATTCCAAGCTCAAGTGCTTTGTGAGATTGAAGTTTTTCTTTTTGCATATCAAGTTCATTTATTTTTTTATAATAATCGCTGCTTAAATGTTTGTAATTTAAATTATGTTCTTGCATTTCAAGAAGATCTTTATTTAAAATTTCACTATATGCCACTTTTTGCAGATCGTTCAGTGTTTCATAAATCTTTTTATGCTCTTTTTTTAATTCTTTCTTTTTTCTTTTTATTCTATTAATTTTTATTTGCGCTATTGCATTGTAGTTTATGATGTATTTTTTGATTACGCGGTAAATCATATATGAAGTTATTCCGCCTAAAACCGGTGAAATAATCCATGACAGTACTATTTCAAAAAGTTTATTCCAGCGTAAAATCGATAACGGAGAAATTTCACTGTGTTCTAAAATAACACCGAGAGTTAAGCTTGCCCCGACAATTCCGCCAACAATTGCATGAGTTGTTGAAACTGGCATTCCTTTTTTTGTAGCTATCAATAGCCAAAGTCCTGCCGCAAGTAGTGCCGACATCATTATATATACAAAGTCGAACGGACTTACGCTCATTTTTTGAAGATCTACAATTCCGCTTCTTATAGTAGCCGTTACTTCGCCACCCGCAATTACAGCGCCGCCAACTTCAAAAATCGCAGCTATACAAAGTGCTTGTGTGATTGTAAGAGTTCCTGCGCCGACACTTGTTCCAAATGAGTTTGAAACGTCATTGCCGCCGACATTAAATGCCATAAAAATTCCTAAAATAACGGAAATTGTAAATATTATTTTATTTGCTTCACCGATATAATCAAATCCCCAAATTATAAAATATAGTGAAATTACAAGTAAAATTCCGCCAAAAAACAGATTTAAAATAGAATTTCTAGGCATAAAAAACCTTTAAAATTATTAAGCTACTACGAGTATCGGCACAAGGGCATTTGTGATAACTTCTTGCGAAACGCTTCCAACAATCAGTTTTTTTAGAAAATTTTTGCTGAATGAGCCTGTGGCAATGAGATCAAGTTTATTTGCTCGTCGAAATTTTATAATTTCCTCTCCGGCGTCAGTTCCGTTTATATAAACATATTTTGCATTTTCTTCGCCTATTATGTCTTTTGCGATTTTCAATGCTTCTTTTGATTTTTCTTCATCTTCACTTATATTTATTATATATTTTTTTGCATTTGAAAAAAGTGGTGAGTTATGAATAAATCCTGCAATTTTCACGCTTGATAATGTGCCGTCAAATGCAAGAAGCACGGATTTTATCGGCGAAAATTCTTTATTTACCAAAAGTACAGGTACTTTTAATTCTTTTATCAGCATATTGGCATTAAAATCTATATCGTCGCTTTCATCATATCTAGCAGCTGTTATAAACATATCGGCTTCATTTTTATAAGTACTTATAATATCTATAAAATCGCCTTTTTTTAATGTTTGCTCCGCTTTTAAGCCTTCCAAGTTAGCTTTTTTGACGCATTTATCAAGATATTCCTGTATTTTTTTAAGAGTTTCTTCGTTGTTTTCCTGTTCTAAATTTTGATAATTTGAAAGTATCATATCTTTTTCGCCAAGCACAATTCCGCCTGCCGCAAGTCCGTAAAAGCTATCTCCCAGCTCTTGATTTTCCATAATTGCGACAAAACTGATTTGCGATTTTAAAATTTTGGCCACATAAATGCCGTAATCTCTCACATTATCGCAAATTTGATTGTTTTTTATGCAAACGACAACTTTCATAATTTATCCTTATTTTAAATTTTTAAAATTTTAGTTAAAAATAATAAAACTTTACTTAAATTCTTAAAAATTTAAGTTTTGGATATCGAAAATATGGTTATAAATTGATTTCTATGCCGACAGGACAATGATCGCTGCCTTTTATATCGTCCAGTATGAAAGCGTTTGTTAAATTTTCACGCAGATCTTCGCTGATGAAAAAATAATCAATTCTCCAACCTGCATTTTTAGCTCTTGCGTTGAATCTGTAACTCCACCACGAATATGCGATTTTATCGCCATTTATAGCGCGAAAAGTATCGACAAAACCATGAGATAAAAGTTTGTCAATCCAAGCTCTTTCTATAGGTAAAAAGCCGCTTCTATCGCTATTTGATTTAGGATTTTTTAAATCTATTTCACGGTGAGCCGTGTTTACATCGCCGCAAATAATGATTTTGCGACCTTGTTTTTTAAGTTTATCAAGATAAATTAAAAATTTATCATAAAATTCCATCTTGAAATTAAGTCTGTTTTCATCTTTTTGACCGTTTGGAAAATATATATTAAATAGTGAAATTTCATTAAAATCGTGCTGCAAAACGCGCCCTTCGTTTTCTTGAAAAAATAAATTTTTAAAAGTAGCGCATTTTAGATTATGAAGGCTTGCTACGCCGCTATAACCTGCTTTTTCGCCAGAGTTTACATCTAAATTTTCAAAACCGAGATTATAAATTTCAGAAGGAATTTTATCTTCTGAAACTTTAATTTCCTGCAAAGCTAAAAAATCAGGTTTTTCTTGAGTAATCCAACCCAAAGCGTCATTTTTTACGCAAGCTCTAAGCCCGTTTACATTCCACGAAATCAGCTTCAAAATCACTCTTCTCCAAGCAAATAGCGATAATATTCGTCATAGTCGTTTATTTGTCCGTTTTTAAAATCCCAAATCATCGTTGAAATGCCTTCTACATGCGAATAAAACGGTAAAGTATAACTGTTGATGCCGCCAGTTTTAAATGTTTTTAAAGTTTTAAAGCTTCCGCAGTCAGCAAAAACACCTTTTCCATTTAATGCGAAAAATATAAGTCCGGCCGCATTATCGGCGCACATTTTACGAAATTCGTCTCTTCCGGGATTCGGTTTAAATTCGCTGCTAAGATAAGCCGCGTTTACATCAGGATCTACAAAGTCAATGTTTGGAAAGGCCAATTTTATCTGGTCGTAAATTTCTTTATTCGGAGTGATAAGCAAAGAGCGTGAATAAAGAAAATTAAGCACGATTTTATCACCGCTTTGCGGTAAAATTTTAGGAAGCGGAAGTGCTTTTTGGGCAAGCATTGAAAAAACTTCAAATCTTACTTTCGCGTTTGCACCGTTTTTTTCCGTTACAACAGCGCGCGCTATTATAGAACTCTCGCCGTTTAAAAATGTATGCGAAATAATACCGCTGCTTCCAATTACAATATCCGGACTGTCTGTTATAGTGCCGTATCCGTTTTCTACGCCAATAAGCGTAGTTTCGTAAGTCTTCATATTAAAATCTGCAGAAAATGCAAAAGTAAAAAAGCAGATAAAAATCAAAAGAAATTTATTCAAAACCTTTCTCCTAAGTTAAAAATTTTCGGTTATTATATGAAAATTTGGTAAATTAACAAATTTTGCAAAATATAAGGCTGTTTTTGTTAGAATACGAAAATTCAGATATAGTGGTGGTTTTATGAGAGTTTTTTTGATTTTTTTGATGATTTTTTCTTTTTCTTTCGGCTCAAATATTGAGAAATTCAGCTGGCCGGAAGGTGTCAGTTTATTAAAATTTTTTGAAGTCTCTAAAATTCCGCTTTCACTTTATTATAATCTTGAAAATGAAGATCAGGAAGTTGTCAGCGAAATAATATCCGGTTCGGATTGTTATATGTTAAAAGACGATGACGGCGAAATTTTACAAATATTAATACCTGTAAGCAATGAACTTCAAATTCAAATTTATAAAGATAAATTTAACCAATATAAATTAACCTTTACACCGATTATTTATTCGGTTTCTCACAATACTCTCAGTATTGAAGTTAATAAATCGCCGTATGTCGATATAATCGAAGCTACAGGAAATACGACGTTGGCAAACGAATTTATGATAATGTTTAAAAATGAGGTTGATTTCAAGAAATTGCAAAAAGGCGATAAAATTGTCATTATTTATGATCAAAAAACAAGGCTTGGAAGACAATTCGGAGATATTAAAATTTCGGCAGGAATGTTAGAAAGTAATGGAAAAGCTCATTATATGTATTTTTATGATGATAAATATTATAATGAAAACGGCAAACAGGTAGAAAATTTCTTGCTTATTTTGCCTATATACGGCGCTAGAATCGCGTCAAATTTTACGCCAAAAAGATATCATCCTATTTTGCACAGATACCGTGCTCATTTGGGAATTGACTATGCAGCACCTAAAGGAACGAAAATTTATGCTGCAGGTGGTGGTAAAGTAACTTTTGTAGGTAGAAGAAACGGATATGGAAATACGGTTGAAATTTCTCACGGTAGCAATATATCAACACTTTACGCGCATTTAAACGGTTTTGCAAAAGGTATAAAAAAGGGAGTAACGGTAAAACAAAAACAACTGATTGCTTATGTTGGGAATACCGGACTTGCAACAGGACCGCATTTACATTTTGGCGTTTATAGAAATAAAGTAGCCGTAAATCCAAACAGTATAGTAAAAGTCGAAAAAGAACAAATCGTAACAAAAGAGCAGGCGAAATTTAAACAACTTGTAAAAGATACAAATGAAAACATAAGGAAAATTTTAGTTTCCAACGAAAATCCAAAGAAATTAGAAAATTTTGATAATTTTGTTATGTTAAATTAAAAGGCAAAAAATGGAAACACAAGAGCTTGAAACCGCTAAAGAGCAACTTGATTCGCATATAGACGATACGCTTAAAGATGAATTAAGCTCAGTTGATCTTGCCGAACATCTAAAAACAATAAAAAAACACGATGAAACGCAGTTTGCCAAATATCTAAAAGAACTTGATCCTGAAAGCTTAGCTAACGCGGCTCTTGAAATGCCCGATCATATGCTTGAAGATGTCATTGAAATCGTACCGAAAGATAAAATTACGCAAGGTATTTCGGAACTTGAAAGCGACGATCAGGCTGAACTTTTGGATAATATAAGCGATATAGACGAAAATAAGGCTAAGGAATTTTTTGAAGAGCTTGATGAAAAAGACCGTGCGGATATTTTAAAAATCGCAAAATATGATGAAGATGAAGCGGGCGCCTATATGCAAACGGAAATTTTTTCCGCAAAAGGTTCCGAAACACTTAAAAGCGCTATTGACAGACTTAAAATTTTAAAAGAAAAAGAAGAGATAGAAAACGTTTTTCAACTTTTTATTGTCGATGAAAAAAATCATTTAAAATCGGCTATTGCATTATCCGATTTGATAATTTATGATTTTTCGCTTACTTTGAATGAAATAATTGAAAAAAGCAATTATGATTATAAACCGCATGTTGCGATTGATACGGAAAATGTAAATGATGTCATACAGGATTTTGACGAGTTTGATTTAAACGTTATGCCGGTAATTGACGCGAACGGCGTGTTACTTGGACGAATTACAAGTGATGATATACATGATCTTATTGAAGATCGGGCTACTGAACAACTTTATAATTTGGCCGGCGTTAATGATGAAGCCGAAGAAGAAGAAACTGTTGTAAAATCAGGTAAAGCACGCGCGGCGTGGCTTTTTGTAAATCTTTGTACGGCGATTATAAGTTCTATCATTATAGGTTTTTTTGACAAAACGATAGAAAGCGTTGTTGCACTTGCGATTTTGATGCCGATAGTTGCCAGTATGGGCGGAAATACAGGTACGCAAGCGCTAACCGTTACGGTTCGCCGTCTTGCGCTTGGAGAAATTGAGTTTAAAGATAAAAAGCGTGTTTTATTTCGCGAAGTTGCAATTGCACTTGTAAATGGTATGATTTTTGCAACGCTTATGGGAATTGTTGCATATTTTTGGTTTCACATTCCGCTTCTTGGTTTTGTAATAGCTGCGTCAATGATTATAAATCTTACATTGGCAGGGTTTTTCGGCACCGTGATTCCTCTTACTTTAAAAAAATTAGGAATTGATCCTGCTGTCGGCAGTTCGGTTGTTTTGACTACATTTACCGATATTATAGGATTTTTTAGTTTTTTGGGACTTGCCACATGGGTTCTTCTTTAAAAAATTTTGAAATTTTGCATCTTAGAAATGAAAAATTTGTAAAACCTTTTACTTTGCGTTTTGAAATAGATGGACAAGCGCGTTTTTGGGATTGCGTCAAGGTTTACGATAGTGTTTCCATTCTGATTTTTAATGAAGAGAGTAAAAATTTTGTGCTGGTTCGTCAGTTCCGCCCATCAGTTTGGTATTATGAAAATACTCACGAAAATAGTGATAAAAGTGGCTACACTTATGAACTTTGCGCCGGAATAATGGATAAAAATTTATCCGCAAAACAAACTGCGATTGAAGAAATTTTTGAAGAAACGGGATATAAAGTAAACGATTTGGAATTTATCACGACTTGCTATTCAGCTCTTGGTTTCGGTGCGAATAGACAGGACTTTTTCTACGCCGTAGTAAAAAATAGTGATAAAATCGCTCAGGGCGGCGGAGTTGACGGCGAAAAAATAGAAATTATAAATTTGCCTTTAAATAAAGCTGAAAATTTTGCTTTTGACGATAACTTTATAAAGGCTCCAGGTCTTGTAATGTGCTTTTTATGGTTTTTCAAAAAGCATAAAAATTTTAAATAATTAAATTTTTTCACCTCATATTTAAAATGAAAATTTTGCTTTTTTTAGAAATTTAATACGCAAAATTTCTAAAATTTCAAATCCAAATAAAGTTACGCCCAAAAAAAAACTAAATTATGATTAAAAATTGAAGATAAGCTTTAAACTAAAAAATACGGCCGAGCTTTTAAATAATAATCAATAAAATTTTAATAAATTTTATTGCCGGTAAAAATATTTGGCCGTTAAATTTTAAATAATTTTAAATTTTTTCAACTTAAAATTTTGGATTATTCAAATAGATTTTTTTGAAATTTAATTATAAATAAAATTTTATGAAAACGATAAATTTTAAAATTTAGTGTTATTTAAAAGATTTTTATTTTGCGATTTTAAATCAGTCACTGCTTCTCCAGCGAAATTGTCCTTTTTTGAAAACAGTCATTAAATTTGCGACCGATAAAATCCAGCGATTTTCTATTACATTTTTTAAAAATGCTGCAATTTCGCCGTTGATTTTGTAGCCAAAAGCCACGCCGATACCATCTGTATGACCTATCGAACAAACGGTTCCTCTGTTTTTGAAAATAAACGGCTTTATCAATTTTTCGCCTTTTAAAATTTGAATTAAACTTTCGCCGCAATATTCACCCATTTGCGAAGCAAGCTGCGCTGTCGGAGCGTGTTTTACATCGCGTGAGTTTGCTATCGCGCAATCTCCCAAAACAAATACTTCAGGATAATTCGGTATTTGTAAAAATTCATTTACTTCTACTCGGTCTTTTGTATTTGTAATGCCTGAGTTGCCGATTACCGGATTTCCTTTAACTCCGGCTGTCCAAACGGTGATATTTCCTTCTATTTTTTGCGTGCTTTTATCAGGTTTTTCGATAATCACGCCATCACTCATACATTCAATGACATTTCCTCTAATGATTTTAACGCCGATTTTTGTGAGTTTTTCAGCTGCTAAAGCGCTTAGTTTTTCATCAAACATCGGTAAAATGTGCTCTCCACGACCTATTAGATAAATTTTAACCAAATCTCTATCAAGACCTCTTATTTTGCAAAGTTCAGGAACGCGCTTTGCAAGTTCAGCTGCGAATTCTACGCCCGTAAAACCGCTTCCGCAAACGATAAAGCTTAAATTAAGAGGATTCGGTTTGAAAATATAATCTTTAAAATTGTTTTCTATATTTGTTCTTATTTGAAGCGCCTTATTTAGGGTTGAAAGTTTATGAGAGTGATAATAAACGCCTTTTATGCCGAAATCATTTACCCTAAAACCAAGCGCAATTACCAAATAATCGTAATCATACTCAAATCTTACGCCTTTTACTTTTTTGTTTTTGATATCGATTTTTTCAATTATATCTTTTGTAAATTTTATATTTTTTAGATTTAAAAGGTTGCGATAAAACATTCGCGCTTTTCTGGCGCTGTAAGTTCCAACGGCAACTTTATGAAGCAGTGTCGTTTGGTAATGATAATCGTGGCGCGATATAAGTGTAACTTCCACGTTTTTATCGTTCAGTTTTTTTTGTAATGTAATGGCACATTTTAAACCGCCGTATCCACCGCCTAAAATCAAAATTTTTTTCATTTTATTTTTCCTAAAATCGATAAAATCGGTGAATATTATACTTGAAACAAATCAAGCAGCGATAAAAAAAATTTATTAAATTTAAAATTTCATTTTTGGTTTAAATTTTGTGTAAATATAACAAATAAGCATAACACAAAGCAAAAAAATCGTAAGCGAATAAGCAAAAGTCGTGCAACTCGCCATTGAACCGAATTTTGCCGACGGCACAAGATACCAGCCATCGCTGTAAAGATTTACAAAATAGTTTTGTAAATCACTAAGTGCTGTATCGGGTGGAACTACAGGACTGTCGTAGCCACATCCTCCTGTTGCGTCAAAAAGATTCGGCATTATGCTTGATTGCGATGTGGTATTTAAATTTATAGCCGGAGAAACAGCGCAGCCGCTGATATTTGAAAGATCTATTTCTTTGTTGTTTTGAATCATTTCTTTTATGGTATTTAATTTTGTGCTGAAAATAATTCCTGCTATGGACGCGCCGATTCCTAGAATATATCCGCAAAATTTTAGAAAAATATCAGTCGGTTTTATAGCTGCGATTATTCCGCCAAGAGCGATGATCAGCATAGAAATTCGTATGAAAATACATTGTTTGCAAGGTTGCATATATAGATATTTTTGAAAAAATCCATAAGCGATAGCGACAAAAGAGAGCATAATCACAGACATCAAAATCCATATAAATCGTCTATCCTGTAACTTTGAAATTTTATATATAAAATTCATATGATTACCTTTTATTTTTTTTAAAAATTTATCTTATTTTATAATAGTTTTTATAAATTTCTTATCAAAAAATTTAAAATTTAAATTAAATTAAAAAATTCATAAAATTTAAGCTTCATTTGAGTAAACTTTTAAGCTCAAAACCAATAAAAAGGACGGAATTTTGAAAAGAGCTGAAAAATTTTTTGCAGTTTTTGCAAAAATTTTAGGAATTTTAAGCATAACTTTTCTTTTTTTGCTTGTCTGTTTTGTGCTTTTTAATGTTTGCGCCAGATATTTTTTTCATTACGGAAATGTCGCATTACAAGAATTGGAATGGCATTTTTTCGCTTGTATGTTTTTATTTGGGATGAGTTATACTTTACAACAGGATGCGCACGTTAGAGTTGACGTGATATATGATTCTTTAAGTCCTCGTAAAAAAGCTTATATAAATATTTTCGGTGTGATTTTTTTCTTACTTCCTTTTGCGCTTTTGATTGTTTGTGTTTCGCCGGATTTTGTTATAGAAGCTTACGAGAGCGGCGAAACAAGCGCTGATCCAGGAGGTTTGGCATATCGCTGGATTATAAAATCCACAATTCCGATCTGCTTTGGGTTTTTAATAATTTCCGCAATAGGTTTTATTGTGCAAAATATAAATGCGTTAATTCAAATCAAAAAAACAGGCTTTGCAGAGTTTTTTGTAAATTCACAAAATAGCGCGAAAGGCGTATAAAATGGTAGGAATTGTAATGTTTTTAGCGGCGCTTTTTATGCTTATTATAGGATTTCCGGTCGCTTTTACATTCGGTGCTATTGCCGTATTTTTCGGTGCTATATATGCTTTTGTGCAAGCTTTTGAAGATAATAGTACAGAAATTTTTGCAGACGCCTTTTCGAATATGATAGATCTTTTTTCATTTATGCCGTATAGAATTTTTAATATTATGGAAAATAAAATTTTAATTTCCGTTCCGCTTTTTATTTTGATGGGAATGATTTTGCAAAAAACCCGTTTGGCGGAAAGACTTCTTGAATCAATGGCGTTTTTATTTGGTGGTATTCGCGGCGGAGTTGCTATCAGCACCGTTTTAGTCGGCGCACTTCTTGCGGCTACTACAGGAATTGTAGGAGCAAGTGTCATTGCAATGGGCGCTATAAGTCTTCCGGTAATGATAAAATATCATTATAATAAACCTCTTGGTTGCGGCACAATCGCAGCTTCAGGAACCTTGGGACAAATTATTCCGCCGTCAATTGTTTTGATTATTTTGGGTGATGTTTTTGGCGTGCCTGTTGGTGATCTTTTTAAAGCGGCTATCGTGCCGGGACTTACTTTGGTACTTTTTTACGTAGTTTTTATCGCTATAGTCGCATTTGTAAAAAAAGATTATGCGCCATGCGTTAAATTTGATACGACGGACAGCAAAGCGCACCAAATTTTTAATGCTTTAAAAAATGTAATTCCGGTTTTGGTTTTAATTTTGCTTGTTTTAGGCTCAATTTTTACAGGATTTGCTACGCCTACCGAAAGTTCTGCTGTAGGGTGTCTTGGTGCTGTTATTCTTGCTTTATTGTTTCGCACGTTTTCATGGAAACTTATTTATAAATCTTTACAGGAAAGTGTTAAAATTTCGTCGATGGTTTTTGCGATTTTAATCGGAGCCACCGCTTTTTCAATGATATTCAGTTATACCGGAGCAGACACGATTGTAGAAGATTTTATGATGAGTTTACCTGGACAAAAATGGGGTTTTATAGCTCTTACTATGGTATCTATTTTAATTTTAGGTTTTTTTATTGATTATGTTGAAATTTCATATATAATTTTACCTATTTTAATTCCAATATCTCAAAATTTAGGTATAGATCCAGTTTGGTTTGCTATACTGATTGCTGTAAATTTACAAACATCATTTATGACGCCGCCGTTTGGATTTTCTTTATTTTTCTTAAAAGGCGTTACCCCGCCGAGTGTGCGAACAATTGATATTTACAAAGGTGTTTTACCGTTTATAATTTTACAGATTTTGGTTTTATTATTGCTTGCGGTTTATCCGGAAATTTTCGGAATGAGTGCTTTTTTAAGCTAAAAATAAATATACAAAGATTAAAATTTTAAAAATTTTTCGAAGGGGCTAATATGGCAAAGAAATTTATTGACGTTATGGATACCACTTTTAGAGACGGTTTCCAATCCGTTTTTGGTGCAAGAGTGCTGATGAACGATTTTCTACCCGCGGTGAGCGCCGCAAAAGAAGCAGGAATTACTCACTTTGAGTTTGGTGGCGGAGCCAGATTTCAAAGTCTTTATTTTTATACAAATGAAGATGCGTTTGAGATGATGGATAAATTCCGCGAAGTAGCCGGAAAAGATGCAAATCTGCAAACTTTAAGTAGAGGCGTAAATACAGTTACGCTTGATACAGGAAGTCGCGAAATGATAGATTTGCACGCAAAACTTTTTAAAAAGCACAATACGAATACGATTAGAAATTTTGATGCATTAAATGATGTCGAAAACTTAAAATATAGCGGCGAGCGCATAAAAGCACACGGTTTAAATCACGAAATCGTAATAACTATGATGGATTTGCCGCCAAAATGCTTTGGAGCACATGATCCTGCATTTTATGAAAAGGTTTTGCGTGAAATTTTAGATAGTAAAATTCCTTTTGATAGCGTTTGTTTTAAAGACGCAAGCGGTACATCAAGCCCCGAAAAAGTTTATCAAACAATAAAAATGGCACGCAAGTTGTTGCCTGAAAACACACATATCAGACTTCATACGCACGAAACTGCAGGAGTTAGCGTAGCTTGTTATTTGGCAGCGCTTGAAGCAGGAGCTGACGGTATAGATCTCGCAGCTCATCCTGTAAGCGGCGGAACAAGTCAACCGGATATTTTGACGCTTCTTCATGCCGTAAAAGGCAAAAATTATGATCTCGGCGGACTTGACGTAGAAAAAATTTTAAAATATGAAGAAGTTTTATATGACTGTCTGAAAGATTATTTTATGCCGCCTGAAGCTACAATGGTAAGCCCTGTAATACCATTTTCGCCGATGCCTGGCGGTGCGCTTACCGCAAACACTCAAATGATGAGAGATAACAATATTTTAGATAAATTCCCGCAAGTCATCAAAGCTATGCGCGAAGTCGTAGAAAAAGGCGGTTTTGGCACGAGTGTAACACCTGTAAGTCAATTCTATTTTCAACAAGCTTTTAATAACGTAATGTTTGGAGATTGGAAAAAGATAGCTGATGGATACGGTAAAATGGTGCTTGGATATTTCGGCAGAACTCCTGTAAAACCTGACAGCGAAATAGTAAAAATGGCTGAAAAGCAACTAGGTCTTGCTCCTACAAAAGAGCATGCAATCGATATCGCTGATAAAGATGAGAAAAAATCCATCAAATATGCCGCAGAAGTGCTAAAACGTGAAAACATAGAGCCGAATGAAGAAAATATTTTTATAGCTTTAGCGTGTAAAGAAAAAGGAATCGCATTTTTAAAAGGCGAAGGCAAAGTTATGGTTCGCAAAAAAGCTGATATGCCAAAAGCAGCATCTAAAAATAATGCTAAAAAATGCGATGAGGTAAAAACTTACAGCGTTTTAGTTAATGGAAACAGCTATAATGTCCAAGTTGCGGAAGGCGAGAGCAAATTTGCAGGTGTAAAAAGCGTAGCGCAAACTCCATCACAATCAAAACCGGCAGAAGCTCCAAAAGCTGAAAATAAAACCGTTTCAAGCGGTGATTCAAACGAAGTATTGGCAACTTTGCCAAGCAATGTATTTAAAATTTTAGTAAAAGTAGGCGATAAAGTTTCAAAAGGTCAAAATGTCGTAATTTTGGAAGCTATGAAAATGGAAATAAATATAGAATCTCCAAAAGACGGAGTCATTAAAGAAATTTTAGTAAATCAGGGAGATACTGTAGATAGCAATCAAGTGCTTGCTATCGTTGAATAAAATAAAAGGCGGAAATTTTAAAATTTCCGCTTTCTTAATATAAAATTATACTTAAATTAAGCCGCAATTAAATAAAATTTTCATATAATGCAAGGTTTAAATTTTTAAAAAAGGATTACTATGGCAAACCATAAATCTGCTGAAAAAAGAGCAAGACAAACTATAAAAAGAACAGAAAGAAACCGTTTTTATCGCACCCGTCTTAAAAATATGACACGCGCGGTAAAAGAAGCTGTAGAAGCTAAAGATGTTGATGCTGCAAAAGCGGCTTTAAAAGTTGTAAATCAAAATTTCCATAGCTTTGTAAGCAAAGGCTTTTTGAAAAAAGAAACAGCAAGCCGTCATGTTAGCAGACTTGCAAAATTAGTAAACAGTCTGGTTGCATAATTGTTAGCCGATCGCCTTAAGCCGTTTTTGAAAAGATACGACGAAATTTCAGAAAGTCTTAGCGACCCTAAAATTTTGAGCGATATCTCTTTAGTAACCAAACTTTCTAAAGAACAACGCAGTATTGAACCTGTAAGAAATGCTACATTACAGTATTTGGAAGTTTTAAAAAACATTGAAGACAACAAAAGTTTGATAAATGATACCGAACTTGGCGATTTGGCAAAAGAAGAACTTAAAAATTTAGAAATTTCACAAAACAAACTTGAAGAAGAGATAAAAATTCTACTTATTCCAAAAGATCCTAACGACGAAAAAAATATTTTTCTTGAAATTCGTGCAGGAACAGGTGGCGATGAAGCTGCGCTTTTCGCCGGAGATTTACTGGACGCTTATTTGCGCTATGCCGAACTTCGCGGATATAAAACGGAAATTGTAAGTCAAAGTGAAGGAAGCGCAGGCGGTTTTAAAGAAGTTATTTTACTTGTAAAAGGTGATGGAGCTTATTCGCGTTTGAAATTTGAAGGCGGAACGCATAGAGTTCAAAGAGTGCCTGAAACCGAAAGTCAAGGTCGCGTGCATACATCTGCTATAACAGTAGCCATAATGCCTGAAATTGAAGATAGTGAAATTCAAATAAATGAAAATGATTTACGAATAGATGTAATGCGTGCTTCAGGACATGGCGGACAATGCGTAAATACAACCGATAGCGCCGTCAGAATAACTCACATACCGACAGGACTTGTAGTTACAAATCAAGACGGAAAAAGCCAACACAAAAATAAAGAAGCCGCTATGAAAGTGCTAAAAGCAAGACTTTATGATTTACAGGAAAAAGAGCGAAAAGCAAAAGAGCAAAGCGAACGAAAAGATCAAGTAGGTACAGGCGATAGAAGCGGGCGAATACGCACGTATAATTATCCGCAAAACCGTATAACGGATCATAGAATAAATCTTACACTGTATCGTCTTGACGCGATTATGGCGGGCGGGCTTTTTGATGAAATTATAGATCCGCTTATCGCGCATGCTCAAGCCGAAGCAATCAATAAAAGTGAAATTTAATAAAATTAAAACATATTTTAATTTTGCAATACTTTTTATAGAAAACCAAAAATTTACATTTTTCAGTTGTTGTATTTTAGAATAAACTTTTGCAAATTTACTATTTAAATTTTACAAGAAACAATAAAAATATTGAAATTTAAGGGCGGTAATTTATCATCAGGTTAAAAATTTATATAAAAAAATTAAAAGTTTTGCTCATAATAAATAAAATTTAAAACTTTTTTGCCATTGCAGGTAAACATTACATCTTTAATAGCATTAATTTATATAAAATTGATTTATTAAAAAATCGCTTTAGTATAAAATAATTTTAAAATTTATTAAATTTTTTGTTTTTATAAATATTTCAAAAAGCACAAAAATATTAAATAAACGCTTCTAATACCATAAATTGTATTTATAGTTATTTTTTGCTCAGTAAAACTGCACACAAAATGATTAAAGTAAAACCCAGATAATCGAAAAATACAAATTTGCTTCCAAGCCAAAAATGTCCGAAAAGTGCCGCCATAAGAGGTTCAATTGAGGCTACCAGGCTTGCTCTTTTCGGTCCTATAAAGTTAACTGCAATCATATATAATGAAAAACCGCAAATTGTACCCAAAAATACAATTGCACAAATAACTAAAAATGCGGAAAAATCAATACTTGGTAAAATTTCGCCGCCAAAAATCGCATAAAAAATCCAAAAAACTCCGCCGCTCATAATAAGTCCAAGCGCTAAAACAGCATTTGTGCCGTATTTTTGACTGATTTTAATTGGAGCTATGCTGTAAATTACAACGCAAAGTGCTGATAATAATCCGATTATAAGAGCCTCTTTTGAAATTACTAAATTTTGAAAATTTCCATGAGTTGCAAAGAAAAAAATGCCAGAAGTTGCAAAAACAAGTGCGATAAATTCTCTAAAAGTGGGAAAATTCCGCTCTTTTATACAGACAAATATCATAATCATAGCAGGCGCCGTATATTGCAAAGTCGTAGCTATGGCGGCATTTGAGTATGATATTGTAAAATAATATGTAAGTTGGCAAAGCGCAAGTCCGAAAACAGCATAAAGCCCTAAGTCAAAAAGTGCCGATCGGTCGCTAAAAATCGCGAAAACTTTAAATTTAGATTTTGTAAAAACAATGGTAAAAAGTATTAAACCGCTCGCTAAAAGTCGCACTGAAGTTAGCCAAAACGGATCGAAATGTTTATTGGTAAATAAATATTCACCGCAAACACCGGAAAATCCCCAGATAATGCCGCTTATAAATGCTAAAAATACGCCTGCCAGATAAGAATTTTTCACACAATTACTCTTTTAACGCCATTGCGATAAGTTCGATAGGATTTTTAAATTTCGTATCATCCTTTATGCCGTTTACCGCGTCCGTGATTTGCATTCTACAAGCACTGCATTCGGCACTTACGAAAGTCGCATCCGCTTCTTTTATCATTTGAGCTTTTATAAGTCCTGACTGTTTAGCAAATTTATAATTTTCGCTTTGCATTGTAACGCCGCCAAAACCGCAGCAATGATTGCTATCTTTCATCTCTTTGATAGTAAAATTTTGAGCTATCAGATGGCGTGGTTCTTTAAAGATTCCAAGCATTTTACGCGCGTGACATGGATCATGATATGTTACGCTGAAATTTTGAGTTTTTTTGGTAGCCAGAATTTCGGCTAAATTTGTCTTTTTATCGAGATATTCAGTAGCTAAAAATATGAAATTCGAGAGTTTTTCGGCTCTTTCTTTCCATTTTTTATCATTCCAAAAAAACTTCGCATAATCATGTTTTATCATCGCGCAACAAGTTGCTTCAGGCACGATTACGGCATCCAGTTTGCCAACGAAGCTCTCTAAATATTCAATATTAAATTTTGCCAAATATTCGACACTTTTAAAATCTCCGGTGAAATATTGCGGTGCGCCGCAGCATTTTTGTTTTTTGATGAGATATGCATCTATTTTAAGGGCTTTTAAAACTTTAAGCAAACTTTTGCCGATATCCGTATAAAAATAGTTTGCAAAACAGCCGATAAAAATTCCGACTTTGCCGGCACCACCGTTTTCAATCACGTCTTCATAAGAGGCTAAAAAACTTTTTTTTGCTAGGCTCGGAAGCACTCTATCCATTTTTACAAGCGGAATTTTTCTCATTTTCATTGAACTTTGCTCTTTTAAAATTTTAAATCCGCAGCTTTGAAAAACATATCCGAAACGCGCTACGATATCTAAAATTTTGCGGTTTCTTAAAAAGAAAAAGACTATTTTTTTATACCACGCAATGCCGTGAGTTTTCCTTATTTCGTTTCTGCTTTGTTCGATTGCGAAATCGACAGGGAGCGAGTTTGGACAGACTTGCACGCAGTTTGTGCATAAAAAGCACTTTTGCAAAATATCTTTCAGATTTTTATCAAGCGCCAAATCACCATTCTGATAAGCTCCTAAAAGGTCCAAAAATCCGCGCGGTGAGGTTACTTCATCGCGATTGATTTCGTGTATTGTGCATACTTGTATGCATTTTCCGCATTTAACGCATTTATCGCTGATATCTTTAAAATTAAATTTTGCTTCGTTTTTTTTTGACATATTAACTCCATCTATAACTCTTTAAAATCTATACTTTGGTTCTATTTTTTCACTTAATTTTTAAGGCTGCAGTTTAAAAATTTCTTTTCTTAAAATACTTGTGCGAAAAATTTAAAACTGCGAAATTTCATAAATTTCATACAAAAGTTCAGTAGAAATTTTAAAATTTACAATTTCAGTTATAAAAATTTTCACTTTTTCAGCCTTAAAAATTCAGTACCTTTTTTCAATTAAAAGTTTTTAAACAATAAATAACCTTGAAATTCTCATCTCATCGCACCGATTAAAATATTTTAAAGTCCCATTTTTCCGGGATTTAAAATATTATTAGGATCAAAAGCTTTTTTGACGGTGCGAAATAAATTCATCTCGGCTTCACTAAAAGCCAAGTGCATAAAAGGCGCTTTGCTTAATCCTATGCCGTGTTCTCCACTCAAAGTTCCACCTAAATCAACGGCGATTTTAAATATTTTTTCGATTGCCTTTTGCCCGTTTTCAAGTTGCGCTTTATCGTTTCCGTCTTCCACCATAACGTTTGTATGCACATTTCCATCGCCGGTATGTCCGAAACAAGGTACTTTTAACGCGTGCTCTTGCGCCACTTCGCCTATTTTTTTCAAAAGTTCCGGTAGCTTTGAGCGCGGAACGGTGATGTCTTCGTTCAGTTTTTTATTTCCGTAAATTGTGATTGCCTGACTTACATTTCTTCTTGCGAACCAGATGTCATCACTTTCCTGTTTATCTTTGGCGCGCTTAAAATTTGTGCATCCGTTTTCTTTAAAAGCCGCTTCTATTAAATCAAGTTGGCGTGATAAATCATCTTTTGAGTTTCCATCTACTTCGGTTATCAAAATCGCTCCAGCATCAACGGATAAACCTTTGTGAAATTTTTCTTCAACGGCGCGAATGCTAAGATTATCCAAAAATTCCATTGCTACAGGCACTACGCCACCCGCCATTGTTTTATAAACGGCATTCATCGCTTCATCTACGGAATCAAAAATTCCCATTGCGGTTTCACTCATTTTCGGTTTTGCTATAAGTTTTAAGGTGATTTCAGTAATAACTGCCAAAGTGCCTTCACTGGCGATTAAAATTCCTGCGGTATTGTATCCTGCGACATCTTTTATCGTGCGCTTTCCGGCTCTTATTATCTCTCCATTTGGCAAAACGGCGCGAAGCGCCATTACATAATCTTTTGTTATGCCGTATTTTGCGGCTCTCATTCCGCCCGCATTTTCGCTTACATTACCACCGATCGTGCAATAATCTTGACTTGCAGGATCAGGCGGGTAGAAAAGTCCTTTTGCTTCGGCCGCTTTTTGCAAATCTTTATTTATAACGCCAGGTTGTACGACAGCGACTAAATTTTGCATATCGATTTCTAAAATTTTATTCATATGTTTTTCAAAGGCTAGAATTATACCGCCGTTTGCCGGCAAACTTCCGCCTGTAAAGCCGCTACCTGCGCCTCTTGGCACAACTGCAATTTTATTTTCATTGCAGTATTTTAAAATTTTGCTTACATCTTCTTCATTTCGTGGAAATATGACGGCGTCCGGTTTGAAGCGATTTTTTGTCGCGTCGTAGCAGTATGCCGTTAAATGCGCGTCATCATCGTAAACATTATCCGCGCCAACCGAGTTTTTTAAAAAATTTATATGTTTAGCGTTCATTTTTTAATCTCCTTATTTAATTTATCAAATTTTTGTCTATTTTTGTCGCATGCAAAATTTTAACATTTTTATTCAATTTAACGAAATTTATCGCTATTTTAGCATTATTATATTTGATTTTCCCATATATTTTTATATTCGGCACCGATTTTTTATATTTTAAAATGTTTTTGTAACTGAATTTTATATGAAAAAAAATTTCTTTAAATTTTATCGGAATTCGTTTTTTAACAAATTCGCATAAGCTATATAAAATTTTATAAAATATCATTTTATATTTTCCGTGATAGCGATTTCAATCGCGATTTTAGCGGCTTTTTGTTCAGCTTCTTTTTTGCTTTTTCCTTTTGCGGCGGCGATTTTTTTGTCATCAAAAAAAACAGCCATTTCAAACTCTTTTTTATGATCCGGTCCTGTCGCACTTAAAAGCTTATAAGTAGGCGTCAAAGCAAAATTTGCCTGCGTGATTTCTTGAAGTTCGGTTTTAAAATCTTTATATAAAGATTTATCGATTTGTGGAAAAATTTCCTCTAAAA
This sequence comes from Campylobacter hominis ATCC BAA-381, assembly GCF_000017585.1. Lineage (NCBI taxonomy): Bacteria > Pseudomonadati > Campylobacterota > Epsilonproteobacteria > Campylobacterales > Campylobacteraceae > Campylobacter > Campylobacter hominis. The sequence goes on along the minus strand of NC_009714.1, from coordinate 1,537,212 downwards.
TTTTAATGGAAAGGCTTTTACAAACTTCCAGCCCGCTTTCCAGATAAATTGCTCCAAAAATCGCTTCAAACGCATCTGAAAGAATGGAATCTTTTTTTCTGCCACCGTTGTGCTCTTCACCAAGTGATAAAAACAAATTTTCGCCGATTTTCAGTTTTCTTGCAAATTTCGCAAAGCTTTTTTCATTTACAAGAGCTGCTCTAAGCTTGCTTAAATCGCCTTCTTGCGTGTGACGAAACTTTTCGTAAAGATATTCAGCAACTATCAAATCCATAACTGCATCTCCCAAAAATTCCAGTCGCTCGTTATTTTGAGCGCCTTTGAAACTTTTATGCGTCAGAGCAAGTTTTAGATGATTTTCATTTTTAAATTTATATCCTAAAATTTTTTCTATTTCATGCATATTTCAGGCTCCTTTCAAATTTTGTGCGAAATTACGCGCCATTTCATCGCAGCGCTCATTTTGCGGATGTCCGGCATGCCCTTTTACCCAAAAAGCTGAAATTTTATGCATTGCCGATACACGTAAAAACTCGCGCCATAACTCTACATTTTGCTTGCCTTTGAAATTTTTAGCCACCCACTTTTCAAGCCAACCGTTTATACTATTTGTTACATATGAACTATCCGTAAAAATTTTAACTTCGCAAGGTTCTTTTAATGCTTTTAAACCTTCAATTGCTGCTCGAAGCTCCATTTTATTGTTTGTAGTCAACATTTCTCCGCCGCATTCGCATTTTTCATGTCCGTTAAATTCCAAAATATAAGCCCAACCTCCAATTCCCGGATTTCCAAGGCAAGAGCCGTCGCTAAAAAGTTTGACTGATTTCATCTGTTTTTTTTGTAATTTGCGGGATTATTTGCACGCTTTGCAAACTATAACACATAGGACAGCGATAAAAAAACGTAGGAAGCGAACTTTTGCAATTTTGGCAAATATAGCTGAACTTCAAGGTTGCGTCGCTGAAATTTGTCTTTTTTAAAGCTGAAAGCGCATTTATCTCAAAAATTTGACTTTCGCCGTTTTGCGAAGTTAAATTTTTCGTATAAAAAAGCTCTTTAAATTCATTATCATCGGTATTTACGGCAAAATTTAAAGGATAAATCAAATCAATGCAATTTTTTAATTCCGGGAAATTTTTAAAATTTTCCAAAGGCTCTTTGTTTTGCAGATAAAGTTCCAGCGCCATTCGTTTTGCACTATCAAAATTCAGTGCTAAAATGCGCGAAATTTTCTCATTAAAACTTAAATTTCTATCGTTTTTTATAATAAGTGCCTGAATATAGCAATTCAGTGCGTATGTCTCTTCGCCTTGCTCGGTAAGAGCGTCTATACTTTCAAGCGCTTTATCATAAAATTTCAATCTTTCATAAATTACGCTTAAAATTTTAAGAGCTTCGGGATTTCTGGGTGACAATTTTAAACTTTGCAGCAAAACATTTTCCGCTCGTTCTAAAAAGCCGGCCTTAAAATAAACTTTTCCTAGACTTGTAAGTAAAAATACACGCTCTTTTTTGTCGTTTGTTTTTGAAAGTGCGATGATATATACGCTGATAGCTTTCTCGAAATCTCCGCTTTTAACAAATGTGGAAGCTAAAATCGCCAGCACATCGGCTCCTATCTCAAGGTGCCTTAAAAGTTCGTCGTATTTATTTGAAAGTGTGTTTGCGCTATCGAATTTCTTTATAAATTTTTCTATATTGTGATTTTCATCCTTTTTGCTAAAAACTCCCCAAAAAAAGCTAAGCACAGCTACTAAAAGTATGATACTTATAAGAACTATAAGTCCAAAAATCGGATCTCTGTAACTAATTAAAAAATTTTCCAAATTTTACCTTTTTAAAAATTCAGCAAATTATAGCAAAAATCGTGTATAATTTGGCTTATGATAGCAAAAGAAAGTATAGACAAACTCATACAAATATCAGATATTGTTGAAGTTATAGGACATTATTTGGATGTCAAAAAAAGCGGTGCAAATTTTCAGGCGATTTGTCCGTTTCATAATGATACACATCCAAGTTTAATGATAAGTCCGACTAAACAAATTTACCACTGTTTTGTTTGTGAAGCGGGCGGCGGGGCGATAAATTTTATAATGGAATATGAAAAAGTCGGTTTTGTGGAAGCTGTCCAAATTTTAGCTAAAATGTATAATTTTGAGCTAAGTTACACAAGCGATGATTTTGCCGACAAAGAAAAAAAAGACGATAAAAAAATTTTGGAAATGCTGAATGCTTATTATCAAAGTTTGTTGTATTCAAATAAAAAAGCTATAGATTATCTTTATTCGCGTGGGCTTGATGATAAAACGATACAAAATTTCGGGCTTGGATGGGCGCCTGGTTCCGCAAATACCATAAGAGCGCTCGAAAATGAACAAATAGAGCCAGGTGAAGCTTTAGCGGTCGGCGCGATCAAACAAAATGAAAACGGTTTTTATGCAAGTTTTATTGATAGAATAACTTTTCCTATTTTTGATGAGAGATCGCGTATTGTCGGTTTTGGCGGTCGCACACTAAATAGTGAAAATAAAGCGAAATATGTAAATAGTCCGGATAGTTCCGTTTTTAATAAATCAAAAATTTTTTATGCTTATGATTTGGCACGCAAAGATGCAGTGAAAAAAAATGAACTTATAATTTGCGAAGGCTATATGGATGTGATAATGCTTCATAAAGCAGGAATTACAAACGCTGTAGCTGTGCTAGGAACTGCTCTTACAGAGCAGCATCTGCCGATTTTAAAGCGTATGAAATTTCATATAATTTTAAGTTTTGACGGAGATACGGCAGGAATAAGGGCTGCTGTCAGAAGTGCTGAACTTTTACTTAAAAATGAGATTAACACAAGCGTGGTAATCATTGAAAACGGCGCAGATCCTGCAGATATGGTTTTTGCAGGAAAAATAGATGAGCTTAGGGAAATTTATTCCAAAGGTGTTGAAGGGGGAGAATTTTTAATACGCCAAATTGCTTCAAATTTTGATTTATCAAAACCTATTTTGCGAAAAGAAGCTTTAAGTGAAATTCAAAAGTTAACTTTTTCGCTTGATTCCATTGTCGCTATGGGATATGAAAATTTAGTTTCGGCAGTGCTTAATTTGCCGATCGGCTCATTTTCTTTAACAAATAAAAAAAATAATTTAAGCTCTAGTCCGGAAATACCTCTTATGCCAAAAGCTCATAAAAAAGATATCGCCGAACTTGAAATTTTAAAAACAATGATAAGCGATGAAAATTTCAAACTTCTTGGTTTGGACGAATTAAAAAGCAAAAATTTTAGGGCTCACGCAGATATTTTTGAAATTTTAAAATCAGGTGTAAAATGGCAGGAGAATCCGATTTTAAGGGAACTTATGATTGACGATTCAATTAAAGAAAGTAATAATTTACGCTCTTTTTCAAAAGCGATAAGTATTTTGAAAATTAACTTTTGCAAAAATGAACTTTTGCGTTTGGCAAGAAGCGATGAAAAAGATAAATTTATTAAAATGGAGCAAATAAGACAAGAAATAAAGGAATTATCATGAAAGCGTTAGCGCTTTTTAGCGGCGGGCTTGATTCAATGCTTGCAGCAAAAATTATCTCTGATATGGGCGTTGAGGTGACCGCACTTCATATTGATATAGGTTTTGGAAGCAAGGATGATAAAAGTGAAATTCTTGCGCGCCGCGCCGGTGTTGCGGGCGCTGATTTTGCAATCATCGATGTACGCGAAGAGTATCTTAAAAATGTGCTTTTCAGTCCTAAATATGGATATGGCAAACATTTTAATCCTTGTATTGATTGTCACGGATTTATGTTTAGAACAGCGCTTAACTCTTTGGCACGTTTCGGGGCCGATTTTATTATCACGGGAGAGGTTTTAGGACAGCGTCCGATGAGTCAAAGAAGTGCCGCCATAAATCAGGTAAATCATTTAAGTGGCGATAGCGATTTGATTGTACGTCCGCTTTGTGCGAAACTTTTATCGCCAAGCAGACCTGAGATTTTAGGCTGGATTGATCGCGAAAAATTGCTTGATATAAGCGGTCGCTCTCGTGTAAGACAGATGGAACTTGCCAAAAAATTCGGTTTTAATGATTTTGAAACACCTGCCGGAGGATGTTTGCTTACGCTTGAAAATTTCAGCAATAAAATCAAAGACGCACTGAAATTTGAAAAAATCGAGTGCGTAAAAGACGCTGAAATTTTAAAATTCGGTCGCCATTTGCGCCTTTTTGGCGGTGCAAAAATGGTCGTTGGAAGAAACGAAGATGAAAACAATAAACTTGAAATGATAAATAATCCAAAATTTACAAAAATTGATTTTATAGATGACATCGTAGGCGCAAGCAGTTTTTTAATAAAAACAGCTGGCACGGAAGATAAAAATCTTGCCGCCAAAATCGCGCTTACTTATGCTAAAACGGATTTCAGTAAAATTTACAGAGTAAAAATCGCAGATGAAATTTTTAACGCTTCGCCGTTTGAAGATAAAAAAATACTATCTAAATTTTTAATTTTGTAAAATTTTATTGTTTTTATTGAAAATTTTAATTTATGACGGAAAAAGATGATTTATGTTACAGGCGATACGCACGGCGGAAGCATTGGCGATGTGGATAAATTTCTTAGAATTGATGATAGCGAACTTTGCAAAGATGATTTTATAATTGTCACAGGTGACTTCGGATTTTATTTGGGATGATAAAATAAGTACTAATGAGAAAAAATGGCTGAAATTTTTTGACAGTCAAAATTACACTACGCTGTTTATCAATGGAAATCATGAAATTTTAATCGTTTGAATGCCTATAAAACTTGCTAATTTAAGGTGGCACGGCTCAACAAGTGTATTTCATCTAATGTGCGGTGAAATATATCAAATAGACGGGCGTAAAATTTTTACAATGGGTGGAGTGTTGAGTATCGACAAAGAGTGGCGAACACCAGATAAATCTTGGTGGACAAAAGAAGCGATAAATCAAAACGATATGGAAAATGCATGGAAAAATTTAGCAAAATATGAAAATAGCGTGGATATCGTCATCACACATACCATTGTGTGAGTGAAATAGTGGGTTTTAATTCCAATAATGGTTATAGAAATAGATAAAAACAAAAGGAGAATAAAATGCCAAAAGTTAAAATTAAATTAGGAGCGTATTTATGAAAAAAACAGTCGCTAAAAAAATAAAAACAGGAAGATTATTTAAAGCCACTTTTTTTCAACTTGTTATTATAATGCCTATCGCTTCTGTCGTCATAGAAATTTTTAAAATTTTACTATCAACTTCTTGTTATATAGAAGAAATCGATAATGTCCAAAATGAGATTTATATAGCGGTTAATGGAATGCTGAAATTATATATTTTTATACACAACAGTTTAATTATTATGTTGTATACTGCTCTTAATTTTTTTATTATAAATTACTTTGTTTGTAAAAAAATAAAAGTCATCACTGCTGCAAAATTTTATATATTTTTTAAAAAATCTGCAAAATATCTATTTTTCGTGCCGATAATTGTCTTTTTAGTGCAAGCATTGATAAGCGCTGAGAGCATAAAATTAGTTATTTTTGTGGCTTTAAATTTATATATTATTAAAATTATTTTATTAAGTATGAAATAAAGAAGTTTTGATAAATATAAATAAAAATATTGCAAATTTTCATAAACTAATTGCTACAATACATTTTTTCATTTAAGGAATAAAAAATTTATTTTTAAAATTATATCTTATGCAATTTGTTATGATTTGATACTGTTTTATATAAGTTTTAAGATATTTTTGGATGAAGAGCAACATATTCTTTTGAACAAAATTTATGATATAAATCTTTTTTTAATTTCTGCGATTTTTTTGGTTTTTTTCATTAATTTGTTGCTTGAAATTTTGTAAAATTTTGTTGTTTTTATTGAAAATTTTAATTTTATCGCAAAAAATGCTTTTTTAAACTTTTCTGAGATTTTACAAAACAATTTTAAAAAGTTTAAAATTGTTTTTATCGATTTTCAAGCGTAAGAATTTAACAGGAACTTCAAGACTTTTACCTTAACGCACAAAATTTAGAATTTGAATTTTTAGAAGAAAATTTTAAATTTGAAAGTAAAGTTAATTTTGAAAAAGAAATTTTAAACGCAGTGAAAAATTAAAATTTCTAACACAAATTCAAAAAATTTTAAGCGGGGGTAAAATATCCAAAATATTTTTAAAAGGAAAATTTTATGGAAAACAATGAAAAAGAATTTTTAGTTTGCCCATTTTGCGGACAAGAAGATAAAAATACGGTGCTTCTGTGTGTAGAGGTTGTCAAGCCGAAATACATTATGGTAAAAAATGGTTTAGCATATTTTTAGCTGGTATTTTGTTTATTTGCTTGGGTTACTTGTTAAGATTCTTGGATTGAGAAGTTATTGCCTATTGCGATCGGATTAGTGTGTATAGCGATTGGTATTATGCGTGCAAAAGATAAAGAGCCGTATTTTGTAAGAATTAATAAAACCGACAGAATATAATTTCTTTTTTAAAGTTGCAAATTTAAATATTTGCAACTTTCTGAATTTTTATTCAATATAGTATAATTTATCCTAATGATATTTATCAAATCAAAACCCATTTAAAGATTATGAAAATATTTGTAGTGCGATTGTAATTCAAAAAAGTGTAAGAGTAAAGATCATCTAAAAAATAAAAATTCTAATTAATACGACAAATGTAAGATATTTATAATATGCTTTAATTAATTTTTGTGTTTTAAACATTCCTGCTTCAAAACAGCTTGAAATGTCCGATTTTTAATGTTTCAGGCAGTTTTTTATATAAAAATATGCCTTTTTGAATTCCTTTTATTAAATAATTTTATACGCATTGTTATATTTGAAATATTTATTATCTAAGTTTCGTTATAAAAAATATTGAACTATAAACGATGTGCATTAACACAACAAATAACAATTTATATTTATTTGTTTTGATTTATTAAAATAGAGGCGGCAAAAACTTGTTAAAAATTGCTGTATTTTTCATAATAAAAATATTCGTAAAAGTAAATTCTATTATTGCGAAGTTTAGCAAACTTATAACTTTGAAAAATTTTAAATAATAGAGCGATTTTATAATTTTACCGCTCTATTAGAACTATTTTCGTAGTTGACGATCTAAAATAATGACCGGTCATTTAAAATTTAGAAATTTTTATTTCAATGTTTCAATATACTCATTTACATTCAGCATATCTTCATCGCTAAATTTTGCCATTTGAATTTTCATAACCTGACCCATGCCGAATTTTCCTTTTCCGTCATTTATTTCTCCGTTTTTGAGAGCTTTCATAGTTGAAAGTCTTTCTTCTTTATCTACAGCAGTTAAAACGGGAATTTTTTTAAGATAAGACATTTCCGCTTTTTTTCCATGACACATAGTGCATTTTTTATAAAGTTCTTCACCTTTTTTAATATCAATATTTAAAGCAGGTTTATCTAAATTTGCTGTAGTATTAGTATCGATAGATGAGGTATTTGCGTCTGAAACGGTTATATTGCCATCAATGCTTATATTTGAATCCTGATTTAAACTTTTATTCGTGTCGTTATTTTCGGTAGCCGCCGAATTACTGATAATTAGCATCGAAGCAACTATTGACATAAAAAATATTTTTTTCATCTTTTTTCTCCTGTTTTTTATTAAAACCTGCATATTTTTATGCGCGGTTTCTGTTAAATTTCAGCAAAATCAAAAATTTGGAATTTAAAATTATTTGAAATTCTTTAATTTATGACTTTTCGTGCCGTTAAGTTCGTTTTAAAAATAACATAACTTATATTATAAAAAGCTAAAACCGGTTTTATATTTTTTAAATAAGATAAAATAAATATTGCAAATTTTACAAAAATTTCAAAAGAAAAATTTATGACAGTAAAAATTTACTATATTTTCAGCAACTTAAATCAGGTTATTTGTACTATATTTGATTAAAAAATGATTTTTAATTTTTCCATTAATTTGCCATTCGAAATTTCATAAAAATTTTTGGTCGGTGTTAATAGTAATTTTGCCATTTATGTAATGTTTTTGCTCGTGAGCTGTTTTCTGTTTTTGCAAATTTTTAAAATCAAACAAAATTAAGAATTTTAAATTTATAATGCAGATTTTAATCTAAAAAATAATGATGAAAGAAAGCCCAAAAAGGGCTTTCTGAACTAAATTTCATCGCTGAAATCTGATTTTGAAAATCTAACCAGTTGGCGATATCTTCTTTGAGAATCTTTTTTGTTTTGTTCTAAAAGCTCACTTGCGTGATCAGGATTAAATTTCTTAAGCGCATTGTAGCGAACTTCATTTGACAAAAATTCATCATAAAGTTCCCAATCCGGCTCTTTCGAAGTTATTTTCAAAGGATTTTGTCCGCTTTTTAAGAGTTCAGGATTAAATATATAAGTCGGCCAATATCCGCATTTTGTTGCAAGTTCGGCTTGATTTCCTGATTTAGCCAAACCGCCTTTTATACCATGCGAAATACAAGGCGCGTAACAAATAATAAGGCTAGGTCCGTCGTATGCTTCGGCTGCCAGGATGGCTTTTATCATATTTGCCTGACTTGCGTTTGAGTTGATTTGAGCTACAAAAATGTTGCCGTAAGTCATCGCAATTTGTCCTAAATCTTTCTTTTGGACGGATTTTCCACTTGCTGTAAATTGTGCTATTGAACCTGTGCGGCTTGCTTTTGAACTTTGTCCGCCTGTGTTTGAATAAACTTCTGTATCAAGAACAAGCACATTTATGTTTTCGCCGCTTGCCAAAACGTGATCAAGTCCGCCATAACCGATATCATAAGCCCAGCCGTCACCGCCTATAATCCATTGAGATTTTTTAGATAGATATTGTTTCAAACCTAAAATTTCAGCTACGCCTTTTTCTTTTTTATTCGCTTCAAGCAAAGGAATTAAGCGATCACGAATTTCGGCTGATTTAAGGCTGTCGTTGCGGTTTTCTATCCAGTCTGTATAAAGTGCGCTAAGTGCGTTTGGAACATCTTTTTTTGTTTCAAGCATTATATTTTCTATTTGGTGTCTTAATGTCTCGCTCGCCACTCTCATACCAAAACCAAATTCGGCATTATCTTCAAAAAGTGAGTTTGCCCAAGCGATACCTCTGTCGTTTTCGTCATGCGTATAAGGCATAGAAGGTGCAGAGCCGCCGTAAATCGAGCTGCAACCTGTCGCATTTGCTACAATCATATGGTCACCGAATAATCTTGAAACTGCTGTGATATAAGGTGTTTCGCCGCATCCAGGACACGCACCGTGAAATTCAAAATAAGGTTTTGCAAAACCGATACCTTTTACACTCTCTTTTCCTGTAAGATCCGATTTGTAAGTAACATTTTGAAACAAATAATCGGCATTTTCTTGTTCTTTATTGTCAATTTCTTCTTCAAGCGGAACCATTACAAGAGATTTTTCCTTGCTTGGACAATTTTGTGCGCAAAGTTCGCAACCTGTACAATCAAGCGGGCTTACTTGAATTTTATATTTATACCCTTTTACATCTTTGCCTTTTGCATCAATCAAATTAGGTTTTAAACTCTCAGGTGAATTCTGTTCGTCTTTTTCATCAAGCAAAAATGCGCGAATTACAGCATGAGGGCAAACAAAAACGCATTGATTGCATTGGATACAATTTTCTTTTATCCATTTTGGCACCATTACACCAACACCACGTTTTTCATATTTTGTAGTGCCCGCTTCAAAACTGCCGTCTTCGTGTCCTAAAAATGCTGAAACAGGAAGTTTATCGCCGCGTGCCGCATTTATAGGTTTTACAACAGATTCTATAAATTTGTCACCTTTGTATTTATCGTGTTCATTTGTAGTTTCATCTTTAAGATTTATCCACGCAGGATCTACTTTTATCTCTATAAGTCCATCTGCACCGCGGTCAATCGCATCATAATTCATTTGAACAATTTTATCGCCTTTTTTGCCGTAAGTTTTTTTAGCATACTCTTTCATATAAGCTTTTGCGTCATCAAAAGGAATTATGTTTGCAAGTTTAAAAAATGCTGATTGCATAATTGTATTTGTGCGGTTTCCAAGTCCTATTTCAGAAGCAAGTTTTGTTGCATTCAGGATATAAAATTTAGCTTTCCTCTCAGCTAAAATTCTTTTTACTTTGTTTGGAATTTTTTCAATCGTCTCTTTTGCATCCCAAATTGAATTTAATAAAAAAGTGCCGCCTTCACGTATCCCATCTACTACGTCATATACATCAAGATAAGCCGCAACCGAGCAAGCTACGAAGTGCGGATTTGATACCAGATAAGTTGAGCGGATCGGTTTTTTGCCAAATCTTAAATGGCTTCTTGTATATCCGCCTGATTTTTTACTGTCATAAGCGAAATAAGCTTGCGCATAAAGATCGGTTTTATCTCCGATGATTTTAATTGAGTTTTTATTAGCTCCTACAGTTCCGTCTGCTCCAAGTCCATAAAATAAACACTCTATCGCGTCTTGATCGCCAAGTGAAATTTTTTTGCCTACTTTTAGTGAAGTAAAAGTAACATCATCATCAATACCGACTGTAAAGCGATTTTTCGGCTCTTTTGATTTTAAATTTTCAAAAACTGCGATAAGTTGTGCAGGATCAACGTCTTTTGAACTCAAGCCGTAGCGTCCGCCTATAATCAACGGTTCTTTTTTATTTCCGTAAAATGCTGATTTTATATCCAAATAAAGCGGTTCGCCAATACTTCCAGGCTCTTTCGTGCGGTCTAAAACAGCGATTCTTTCAACGCTTTTTGGTAATACGTCAAAGAAATATTTTAGACTGAACGGTCGATAAAGATGAACTTTTATAACGCCGACTTTTTCGCCTTTGCTTGTCAAATAATCCACAACTTCTTCCAGCGCCTCATTTACAGAACCCATTGCAACTATGATATTTGTAGCGTCTTTTGCGCCGTAATAATTAAACGGTTTATAATCTCTGCCTGTGATTTTTGAAATTTCAGCCATATAATCGGCTACAATATCAGGAACTGCTTCATAATATTTATTTGAAAGCTCCCTTGTTTGGAAATATATATCATCGTTTTGTGCAGTTCCACGTGTTTTTGGATGTTCTGAGTTCAGTGCATTATCGCGAAAAGCTTGAACGGCTTTTCTATCTAAAAGTTTATCGAAATCTGCGTAATCCATAACCTCTATTTTTTGAATTTCGTGGCTTGTGCGAAAACCGTCGAAGAAGTGTAGAAATGGTACGCGACCTTTGATTGCGGCTAAGTGAGCAATACCGCCGATATCCATAACTTCCTGTACACTTGCACTCGAAAGCATTGCAAAACCGGTTTGTCTACAGGCATAAACATCTTGGTGATCTCCAAAGATTGAAAGTGCTTGTGCAGCAAGCGATCTGGCTGCAACGTGGATAACTCCCGGAAGCATCTGTCCTGCAATTTTATACATATTCGGAATTTTTAAAAGCAAACCTTGTGCGGCTGTATAGGTCGTAGTAAGCGCACCTGCTTGAAGCGAACCATGCACAGTTCCGGCAGCGCCGCCTTCACTTTGCATTTCAACAACTTTAACGGGCATTCCAAAAAGATTTTTTTTGCCACGGCTTGCCCAGACATCAGTATAATCAGCCATCGGCGAACTAGGTGTAATAGGATAAATTCCTGCCACCTCCGTAAAAGCGTAAGAAACATAAGCAGCAGCTTCGTTTCCGTCCATAGTCTTCATGATTTTGCTCATAACAACTCCTAAAAGAAAATTATGAGAATTTTACAAAAATTAACTTAAAATGAGATTTATATATTGCTTTAATTTTATTTTTTTAAGTTAGAAATAAAATTCGCCGCTTCAAAAGGTGTAGAAAAAATGTATTTTGTGAATTTTTGCAGATCTTCAAGCTTGCCATATCCGCAAGTGAGAGCGATTGGCGTAACATTTGCGTTTATTGCGGATTTTAAATCTAAAATTGTATCGCCTATCATAAAGGCTTGCTCTTTTGATTTTTTTAACATTTTAAGAGCGTTTAGTATCGGTTCGGCATTTGGTTTTGGATTTTTGGCATCTTCTCTACCTATAATTGTTTTAAAAAATGTTCCAATTCCTAAATGGTTAAGTAAAATTTTGGAAAATTTGGAAGTTTTTGTTGTAACAACGCCAAGATCTGCAAATTGATGACATTTTTTTAAAGCCTCTTTTGCTTCTGAAATAAGCGAAGTTTTATCCAAATAAACTTGATGATATTTCATTTTATAAAATTTGATGTGATTTTCAATCTTTTCTTTTTGATTTTCAACTCCAAGATGAATAAACATATAATCAAGCGGATATCCGATAAGCTCCGTGATTTTTTCATCTTGCGGACAAATTTCTCCATACATTTCAAATGAAAATTTAAAACTTTCTAAAATCGCAGCTGTAGAATCAATTAAAGTACCGTCTAAATCAAATAAAATCGTAGTATCGTTCATAAAAATTTACCAAAATAAAAAAGGCGGAGCCAAAGCCCCGCCAAAGAATAATTTTTAAATCAAAAATTATTTTCTGAATTTTGCATCAACGCGTCTATTTTGAGCGCGACCTTCTGCTGTATCGTTTGTAGCTACCGGATTTTTTTCTCCAAGACCTACAGTTGTAATTTTTTCAGCAGGAACGCCAAGTTTTACCAAAGCTTTTGAAACGGCATTTGCTCTTCTTTCTGAAAGTTTTTGATTGTAAGCTTCTTTTCCTATACTGTCTGTGTTGCCTTCTAGACGAACAGAATATTCAGCGTGTTCTTTCATAATACTGCTTACTTTTTCAAGTTCAGAGTAATATTTTGGTGAAATTTCAGCACTGTCAAATGCAAAATTTACACCAAGATCCAATCTTATAACTTTTTCGCAACCGAATTCATCTACAACTACACCTGCCGGAGTTCCAGGGCATTTATCAACGTTATCGCAAACGCCGTCATTATCAGAATCTACGCAAGAAGCTGGTTCTGCAGCAACTGGAGCCGGATTTCTAGCACCGAAATCAGCAGCAAATCCTAAAGAATAGAACATTATGTGATCGCCGTCATCAAATCTTATAGCGTCTCTAACTTCAACTTTTGTAGCAAAATTATCTGTCCAATAGTATTTTATTCCGGCACCATATTGGCCAAATCCGCTATCAAGGTCTCTATTTGCCACTTTTTTTGTATAATCCATGTATCCTAAACCAATCAAGCCATATAATTTTAAATCATCTGTAAAATTTAAAATGTCTTTTACGGCATTGATATGATAAACGTTTGCATTAGGTTTTTTGCCTACGGCACCGTTTGCTAAACCGATATGTTCTCCTCTGTCATATCCAAGCTCAATTTGGTCTATAAAAGCATCTTGCAAATTTTTTGCAACTCTTAAACCAAAAGTAAAGCTGTTGTCAAGATCCATGCTTCCTTCGTGAACTGTTCCGCCAACTACAGGTGTAAATTCCCAGTGATAATCGGCATCGCTTGCCAAAAGCGCTGTTGATGCACATAAACTAAGTGCAATTAAAAGTTTTTTCATTTTAATCCTTTCAAAATTTCAATAACAATTTATGATTATATCATAAAATTTTTAAAATTCTCACAAAAATTAAAATATTTTTGTGAGAATAAAAACTATCTCTTAGAAAATTGCGGACTTCTTCTTGCTTTTCTGCGTCCGAATTTCTTTCTTTCTACTACACGCGAATCTCGAGTTAAAAGACCTTTCGGTTTTAAAGCGGCTCTGAAATCAGCGTCCATTTTTGATAAAGCACGTGAAATTCCATGTCTTAAAGCTTCGGCTTGTGCGCTGTATCCGCCGCCAAGCGTGATTGCTTTTATATCCATAGAATTTTCTTGTTTTGTAGCTAAAAGCGGTTGAACAACTTTAAGTTTAATAGCTTCGTGTCCGCCAAGCCAAGTGTTTAAATCCATCTCATTTACGACGATTTTACCGCTGCCCGGTTTCATCCAAATCTTTGCTACGGCTGTTTTTCTTTTTCCTGTTGCATAAATCGTTGCCATAATTATTTTCCTTCTTTTTTAATTTGTGCTGTGTGCGGATGTTCGCTGCCTTCATATACAAATAGTTTTTTAATCATCTCTTTGCCAAGTTTTGTTTTTGGAAGCATGCCACGAACTGCAAGTTTGTAAAGCTTAACAGGATTACTTTTTAACATATCCTCGAATTTTGTGCTTTTTACACTTCCAAAATAGCCTGAATATCTGTGATAAAGTTTGTCTTCGCCTTTGTTTAAACCTGTATAAACAGCTTTTGAAGCATTTATAATGATGACATTATCGCCACAATCGATATTTGGAGTGTATCCTGGTTTGTGTTTGCCGCGCAAAAGAGTTGCGACTTGTGTAAGCATTCTACCGAAAATTTTGCCGTTTGCATCTATAACGACCCAATCGCGTTTAATTTCGCTCGGCTTTGTAATTTTTGTCATTTTTTTCGCCTTTCGTTTTTGAATTAAAAAGTGTGATTGTATAGAAAACTACCTTAAAAGACACTGAAATTAAGATTATTTTAAATGTAAATTTATCCGTTTTTTTATGTTTTAAAAAATGCCTGTTTTAAATTTTCTTAAAAATCAAAATTGATTTTTAAGAAAATTATTAGTAAAATAGCAAATTTTTAAATGACCTTTTCGTCTAGTGGCTCAGGACATCGCATTCTCAATGCGAAAACGCGCAGTTCAAATCTCGCAAGGGTCGCCAATATACACTTTATTATTATTATTTTAGTATTTAATTATATTATGTCAAATATGAATTTTAATCAGCACTATATTTAATTAAGTTATTAAATCAAATAATCGTCTTATTAACCATATATAAAATTTTTAATCTTTTTAGATTATAAGCTATCTAATAATTATTTTGATAACATTATATAAACTGATATTTCGCAAAAAATTTAAATTTTGTATGTTATTTTAAAATTTTATTTACAGCTTCTTTAAAAATTTTTCCTCGCTCGGCATAACTTGAAAATTGATCCAAACTTGCGCAAGCAGGGCTTAAAAGTGCAACTTCATCTTTTAATAAATTTTTTGAAATTTCATCTACCGCTTTTGTTAAAATTTCGCAACGTGTGCATTTAAGATTAAATTCTTCGCATAAAGTTACGATTTTATCAGTATTTGAGCCGATTGCATAAATTTCAGGATTAAATTTTGCAATTTCTTCAAAGAGCGGATGTAAATCTACACCTTTGTCATCTCCGCCTGAGATTAAGTGAATTTTTTTCTCTTTGTATCTGCGAACAGCCCAAATAGCGGCATCTATATTTGTAGCTTTGGTATCATTTACCCAAATTCTTCCTCGCGCATCATAAAATTCTTCCAATTTGTTTCCTTCAATTACGAAGTTATTTAAAATATCAACGTCCGCTTTATCAAACATAATTTTTTCTATCAAAAGCGCCATTAAAGCATCCATTAAAAAAGGTACTTTAAAATTTACGTTTTTTATAGAAATTCCGGTTAATTTCGCTAAATCTTCTTCGTTTTTGTAAGTTAAAATTTTCGCCACGCTTTTTGTGCTTGCATATTTTTCAGGTAAAATTGCAACATCTCCTTCGTGCATTTTTGCAAGCGGTTTTAATTTTGTTTTTTCATATTCGGTCATGCTTCCATGCCAGCTTAAATGATCAGGGGTTATCGGCAAAAGCGCGTAAATTCCCGGAACTGCATAATTTGTGTAATGAAGTGTAAAAGAGCTTGTCTCCAAAACCCAAATTTTAGCGTTTAAATCAAGATTTGCCAAAGGAATTCCGACATTTCCGCCCATATCACTACCGTATTTTTTCAATAAAAATTGCGTCATTTTTGTGGTTGTTGTTTTACCGTTTGTGCCGCTTATCCAAATTTTAAAAGCATTGGTTTTCGGCGAAAAATAATCGTATTCACTGATTAAATTTTTTGCCGCCATGGTAAGCGGATGTTTGCGTGGAAAGCTTGGACTTGGAATTTCAAGTTCGCTTTTTTGCGCATCAAATTTATTAATCGGCAAAAGCGAATTTCCGAATTCGTCTTTTTTACATTCTTTAAATTTATCATCAAAAATTTCCCAGCCGCCGCTAGTTGCGATAGCTTTCGTAGTTAATCCGTATCCAAAAAGTGATTTTGACATTTTTTACCTCAATTTTAAAGTTGTCAGTGCGATTATATTTGCGATTAGCGCGATAATCCAAAATCGCACGATAATTTTATTTTCATTCCAGCCTTTCAGTTCAAAATGGTGATGAATCGGTGCCATAAGAAAAATACGTTTTTTGCGAATTTTAAAGCTTCCTACTTGCAAGATTACTGAAAGTGTTTCTATTACAAAAACAAAACCTATTATAATAAGTAAAATTTCATTTTTGCTGACTACGCCTGTGTATCCTATAAATGCGCCTACGCTTAAACTCCCGCTATCGCCCATAAAAACTTGAGCCGGATAGCAGTTATACCATAAAAATCCAAGAATTGCGCCGATTAGTGCAAAAATTACAACGCAAAGTTCACCGACTCCTACTACTTTCGGTAGAAACAGATAAGCTGAAAATACTGAGTGTCCGCAAAGATATACAAAAATTCCAAGCGAAACAAGCGCAAAAATAGATGGAATACTTGCAAGTCCGTCAAGTCCGTCTGTTAAATTTACGGAATTCGAACTTGCCGTGATTACAAGCATCCAAAAGAAAATCGCAAAAAATTGCAAGTTAAAAAGCGCGTATTTATAAAACGGTATAAAAAATTCTCCACTGAGATTAGCAAATAAAAATAATATTATTGAAAGCGCAAAAGATAAGCCGATTTGATACATAAATTTCTTTCTCGGGCTCATTCCTGCGTGATTACTGTGACCTGCAATTTTGCCGTAGTCATCTTTAAAACCGATAAAACTAAATCCGAAAAGGCATAAAATTCCGCCTATTACAAAAGTGTTTGTTAAGTTTGAGCAAAGAAGCGAAGATAACAAAGTAGCTGTAATAAAAACAATTCCGCCCATTGTAGGGGTTTTGTTTTTAGCTTTGTGCGATTGCGGTGCAAGTTCATAAATCGGTTGGTTGGCGTGTTTGTTTTTTGCCCAGGCTATAAAACGTGGCATAAAAAAAGCGGTTAAAAAAAACGCTGCAAAAAACGCGATGCCGGCGCGCACAGTGATGTAATTTAAAATATTGATATTTAAAATTTTATATAAAAAATAAAGCAAAATTCTGACCTTAAAACAAATAAAAGCGAAATTATATTAAAATTTTGCTTATATTATCATTTTATGAAAAGAGAAATTATGAAACAAAAATGTATTTTAGTGATAACGGATGGAATCGGATTTAATAAAAATAACAAATTTAACGCGTTTGCAAATGCCAAAAAACCGAATTTTGATTATATGTTTGATAATTTTGCCAATTCACTTTTAAAAACGAGCGGACTGGCTGTCGGACTTCCTGACGGACAAATGGGAAATAGCGAAGTAGGGCATATGACAATCGGCGCAGGGCGGATTTTGTATCAAAATTTAGTTAAAGTGGATAAAGCTATTTCTGATGGAACTTTGAAAAAAAATCGCGCTTTAATCGCACTTTTGGAAAAATGCAAAACAATTCACATCATAGGACTTTACAGCGATGGCGGAGTGCATTCGCACCTTAATCATTTTGGAGCGATTTATAAAATTTGTGAAAATTACGGAGCGCAAACTTTTGCACATATTATTACGGATGGACGCGATGTTTCTCCAAAAAGCGCCGTAAATTTTGTGCATGAAGCGGAAAAAAAATTTAAAATCGCTACTATTAGTGGAAGATTTTATGCCATGGACCGCGATAAACGTTTCGAGCGCGTGCAAAAAGCTTACGAGACGATAAAAAACGGCGCCAATAACGTAAAAATTTCACCTAGCGAATATATCAAAAAATCTTACGAACAGGAAATCACCGATGAGTTTATCATTCCTGCCTGCTTTGGAAATTTTGGTGGAATTAAAGCTGAAGACGGAATTGTTTTTATAAATTTCAGAAATGACCGTGCGCGTGAAATTTGTGCGGCTTTGGGCGCGGAAAATTTTAATGAATTTGACAGAAAAGAGTGTGTAAAAAATCTCATAACTCTTACAAATTACGATGATAATTTTAAATTTCCTGTAATGTTTGAAAATGACGATATAAAAGATACGTTAAGCGAAGTTATCGCGCGAAACAATCTTAGCCAGCTTCATACAGCCGAAACGGAAAAATATGCTCACGTGACGTTTTTTTTAGGTGGAGGAAAAGAAACGCCAAATATCGGCGAAACGCGAATTTTAATTCCAAGCCCGAAAGTAAAAACTTATGATGAAAAACCGGAAATGTCTGCTTTTGAAGTTTGTGAAGCTGTAAAAAAAGGAATTGTATCGAGGGAAGATTTTATTGTAGTAAATTTCGCAAACGGCGATATGGTGGGACATACCGGAAATTATGAGGCTGCGATAAAAGCTGTGGAAGCCGTGGATCGTTGTATAGGTGAAATTTTAAAAGTAGCAGATGAACACGATTATGCTTATATGCAAATTTCAGATCATGGAAACTGCGAAGCTATGAAAAATGAAAACGGTGAAATTTTGACAAATCACACGACGTTCGATGTGTTCTGTTTTTTGAAAGCTCACGGTGTGAAAAAAATCGAGAATGGCGGATTAAGCAATGTAGCACCTACAATTTTAAAAATTTTGGGTCTTGAAATTCCGAAAGTAATGGATAAAGCACTTTTTTAATTTGCGATTTTATTTATGTCTAAATCGTCAGTTTCAGTGCAATAACTAAAATTTATAAAATTTTAAAATATTAAATTTGGTATTTAAAAATTATATAAAAATTCGCGTTTATTTTTTTGTAAATTCTGTAGATTATAAAATCTGTAAAATTTTAATTTCAAATTATCTTAGCAAAGCGTGAAAATTTGATTAAATTTGTTATTTTTTCGGTATGCAAAAGTCGTATTTTGAAATAACCGGATATATAATTGTTTCAATAAATTTTTATAAATTTTTACGATTTTTTTTATTCAATAAGCTGTCTTTACAAAAATAAACTCAATTATATCAATATTGTCATTATTTTATTTCTACATAAGCTATCCGGGCAACACTTGTATCAATCCGACTATTTTAAAATTTAAAGCGTTTAGAATAAATAAAATTTTAAAAATTTAATTTTAAAATCTATGCTTTTTACGGCGTTATTCCGCAATTTCAGCTCTTATATCGCCAAAAAGTAGAACATCGCGCAAAATTGCTTTTTTTGCAATTCCCTGTTCGTTTAAAAGTAAATGAAGCTCGCCGCGCTCGCTTGAAAATATTTTTTGATTTATAAAAGCTATGAAAATTTCGCCGCTTCCAAGCTCTTTTGAAAGTTCGGTTAAAATTTTATTTTGCGGTTTGATTACGTCGATTTGTCCGTCTTTTTCATTTGCTCCTGCAGCTGTAAGTTTAAATTTCGGCTTATTTGGTGCTAAATTTTTAAAGTTGAAAAATAGACTTAAAAGATCGTTTTTAGTGTAATATTTTAAAATTTCGCTATTTTTTGAAAGCATTAAATCGTCATCGTATTTGCGTTTTTGGTATAAAATTTCGCGCGCCGTATGATTGAACTCATAAACTTTTATTTCGTGTCTTATTTTACCTTTTTTCTTGCGAAAAACATCATGTGTATAAATGTTCGGTACAAATACACCGTTTTCTATAAAACCGCGACTTTTGAAAATTTCGCGCCTGTTTCCGCTTAAAGTTTTAGCAATTTCATCGGTCATTGCTTCCATACTGATTTCATAACTTTGTCCATCTTGTTTTAAAACAGCTTTTGCATGTCCGAAAGAGCCGAAAATTCCATAGCTGATATTATAATTTGCCGTTAAAATTTCAGCCGTTGTCATATTTACAAAGATTAGTAAAGTTATTAAACATTTCATCTTGTCGGATCTCCGAAAAATTCTTTATAATGGCGAAAAAATTTATTAAAATACGGATTTGAAGGGCGCCTTCTCATTCCGTAATTGTAACATTCAATGGTGTTTGTGAGATTTTTATTTTTTGCGTTGAAGCATTTTCTTAAAACTTTTGCACATTTTGTGAGATTATATGTAGGTGAAAAAATTTGCGGAATTTCATCGGGAGTAAAATTTACGGAGTTTAATTGTCCAAGTCCGACATCGATATTAAAGCCGTCTTTTATGAGAAGCGATGCGATTTGCATAGCCAAAATTTCATTTGCCGGATGAATTGCAACAGCCCATTTTGTATTATTCAGCGAATATTTTGAAATTTTAACATCTATATTTGGCGAACTTAAATTACTGAAATATTTTGCATTTTCCATATTTGTAAGAAACGAAATTGTAAAAGGATCGAAATCGCTTTCAATTTTTACAATTGTATATAAAACTTCCGGTTGCACGCCTTGTGATACGGCTACGCCATAAATCGCCATATCAATATCGTGCCTTGTGTATCCGAACAGATGCGCCGACAATAAAATTAAAAAAAACAGCTTTCTCATAAAAATCTCAAGCGTTAGTATAACTAATTTTTAAAATTTTTAAAAATTTGAATTAATTTAAGTTGTTTTTTATTATCAAAAATGTATAATTCCAGTTCCTGCAAAAATTTGGTCGCTTAGCTCAGTTGGTAGAGCGCCACCCTTACAAGGTGGATGTCAAAAGTTCGAGTCTTTTAGCGACCACCACTTTTGCAAATGGTATGCGACGGTAGTTCAGCTGGTTAGAATGCCGCCCTGTCACGGCGGAGGTCACGAGTTCGAGCCTCGTTCGTCGCGCCACTTTATGTATTTCGCATTTTTATATTGCGAATTTTTAGTGCTTTGCACTTACATACTATTTTTACGTGTCTTGCTAGCTCAGTAGGTAGAGCATCTCCCTTTTAAGGAGGGGGTCGTTGGTTCGAATCCAACGCAGGACACATTTTATTCTTTAAACTATATTTTATTGATAAAATAAAAATCATTTCTTGGACAGATGGGTGAGTGGCCGAAACCACACCCCTGCTAAGGGTGCAGCTCTCAATCAGGGCTCGAGGGTTCAAATCCCTCTCTGTCCGCCAGATGTTTGAAAATCTATATAAATCTTTATTGAAGTTTGTTAAGATAATCTCTGTAAAATCGGCTTTT
Organism: Campylobacter hominis ATCC BAA-381; assembly: GCF_000017585.1. NCBI lineage: Bacteria > Pseudomonadati > Campylobacterota > Epsilonproteobacteria > Campylobacterales > Campylobacteraceae > Campylobacter > Campylobacter hominis. The sequence continues at coordinate 1,516,058 of NC_009714.1, read as the reverse complement.
AGTGTTAAAGTTATGTAGTTTATTTTTTATTATTCTTTTTTTAAAAACAGCAAACAATAAAATTATTTATTATAAAATAAACTGCAATCAATATGTTAACAATAAAAAATTACAAAAAATGGTATTGAAAAGTATTATAAGAAAAATTAATAAAAATATTGAAAATAGCCGCTTTATCAAAACTATAAAAAGCCAAGTCAGGCAAATATAACTCAGCAGTTCAAAAGGTTCTAACTAATTTTTTATTAAATCGGCACTTTGTTATACACATAAATTTAGTTTTGATGATACCATTAATAAAAATATTTTAGTATTTTATAGTTTTATACCGCATTTTAAAACAATAAATTTTTACGTCGTGTAATTGTTCTATTTATTTAAAATCCACATAAATCTTTGTAAATTAAAATCACACGAAATCCGTCTTTGATGTTAAAATTTTTTAAATAACATATAAAATTCATTTATTTTAGATTAAAAGATATTTAAGCGCTAATTTTATTTTTTAAAAATTTAATATTTTATAAATATTTAAGCAATTAAAATGTATAATTACAGTTCTTTTTTTGATGGTTAGATAGCTCAGTCGGTAGAGCAGTAGACTGAAAATCTGCGTGTCGGCAGTTCAATTCTGCCTCTGACCACCATTTTATGCTAATTTTTTATTAGCAATTTTATATTTTGGCCCCTTCGTCTAACGGTTAGGACATCGCCCTTTCACGGCGGTAACATGAGTTCAAATCTCGTAGGGGTCATTTTATAATCTGCATAATTTTTCTCTTTTTATTTGAATAATTTAATTACAATCCGTAAAAGTTTAATTATCTACAAACATATAAATTATACGGCAAAATCTAAAGCAATATTTGTCAGTAAAATATGCAAAAATTAAAAAATATCAAATTTTACATAAAAAATTAATTATTGTTTTGATAACTTTTATGCTGCAAATATTTTTTTAAATAAAATAAAAAATATTTAATTATAACCATTGTAAATTTGTATGAATTTTCATCTCTAAAACCTTTATATACAGTGATTTACTCTAATAATTACATCAACATTTTACACAAATAGATTTTAAGATAAAAGTCAATAAATAAAAATAAAATAATAGAACAAATTATAAGATTTTAACTTAAATAAATGCGATTTATCCAACCTTTAAGATAATTTTTCAAATTCTTCATTATTCTTACTAAATTTTCGTAAAATTTTAATTCTTTATATTTAAATTTTATAATAAATTCATTTGGATTATAACTATTTAAAGCATTTAACGTAATATTTCCAAATATTCCGTCAATTTTTAAATTTAAAAATTGCTGTAAAATTTTAATTGATTTTTTTAATCCTACATTTACAGCAAAAATAAATAAAATATTCGCAACTTCCTGATTTTTAATTTCACTACCTTTAATTTTATCCCAAAATTCTTTTTTATAAAAATCTTTTACTAATTTTGTTAAATCATTATTATTATATAAAATTTCACTTGATTTTTTAAAATTATAATTATTTGATTTTAAAATTTTATCTACAACTTGCCAACCTTGCCAATTCGGATTAGCTAAACGATAAATTCCATAATATGTTATATCTTTTTCAATTTTATTTTTATGTAAAACATTTAATGCGTTTGAAAACTCTAAAAAACAAAGTCTGATAAAAGCAATTTCAAAATCACTCATTTTTTAAACCACCTATCCAAAATTACATCTAATTGACCTGAAATTTTAAAAATCAAATCAAAATTTTTTTTTGAATATTTTTCAAATTCTTCAAGTCTTTTTATTCGCTGATCTATAGAATTAAGCCTTAATGTAATATAATAATTAAAAGATGTAAAAATTAAAGCAAGAGCCGTAGCCCCTGCTTCAAAATATGAAATAAATTCCACTGTTAAGCACCAATTTTAATCTGATTCATAGAAATAATATATACTTCATCGAATTTAACCTGATTAAACGTCTTATTCAAAACAGCAGCACGAATTTCATCTTCATTAAGATTACTTTTTGCATAAAATGAAAAAGTAGCTTTTCTACCGTCATTAGATTTGCCTGTAAGCGTAACCTTATTAACCAAAGTTTCAACAGGATTGCCTGATTTTGCAACATTTTCAAAAATTTCAAACGTTCCGTCTAAAAAATTTTCACAAAAACCTTTAGCAGTAGCTGAATCAGCTGAAACTAAAAAACCGAAAGTTCTATCACCGATAACATTTCTAACCAAACATTTTGCCATTTCTTACTCCTTACGCGTCAAATTTCATAGTGCAATAACCCGCTTTAACGGTGCTATCGTAACCTGCATCAAATGTTCCGACTATTCCTGCAATTATCTCATTATAATGAGCTGAAACTTTAACATGAGGAATATTCAAATAACAACTAATTCTACCTGTAGGTGTTTTTGCACCAACAATAAAAGATTTACGATTTAAGGGATTTGGAATAGTAGGCATAGCAGTGCCACCATTACCCTTAGATTCATAACTCTCAACTTCTCCTGCAAGAACAGCCTGTAAAGCAGTCATATCCGCAGAACTTCCAGAAGCCGCAATAGTTAAAGGCATTAAGCCATTAATTTTTTGTTTTAACATTTCTCTATCCTTTAGATGTGTATTTGTTAATTAACAATAAAATGAATAATAATAAAAAAACAAAAATTAAAAAAATTAAAAAAAGAAAAAAGACGCGTAGCACCCGCAGAGCGGTTGCAAACGCGTGGTAGAAAAAAAGAAAAAATTGTAAAAAAAGGAAACGGAAAATTGAAACATCTCGCGTAATTCAGCGATAGGAATGGCATTGCCGTGGCTTATTTCGCACACCACATTTTTTCGCGAAAAAAGTAAGGAATAAAAAAAACTTTAATCAATCGCGAAAAAATGGTGCGAAATCCTTACGCACAAAGAAACAAATAATTTAAAGATTTAGAACGCATTTAAACAAACGGCGAAAAAAGTTTATAGCAATGGAAAAGTAAAGATTTAGTAAGAATTAAAGTTATAGGTTAAAAAAACTCTTTTAAAAATATAGTAATTTTAAAGAAATACATTTTTTCTTTGTTATTTGCTTATTTTTTCTATTTCCAAAATCCTATCTTTTATATCTTCGTAAATTTTAGATTTTATATAATTTTTTAATAAAAAATCAATATATGGCGGATAAGGTGTCCTGGAACCCCAAGCATTTACAGTTGGATATGGAATGCCTGAAATTTCCGAAAGTTCTTTTTTATTTATACCAGCTTTTTTTAAAAGCGCCTGAAATTCCTGTTTATTCATATAATATCCTTTTTTTTAATATAATTATATCATATTTTTCTTAAAAAAATAGCATAAAAATAAAAAAAATTAAATAAAAATAGCATAATAATACTTTATTTAAGATATAATTAAGTATTGTTATGCTATAATTAACTCATAAAAAATAGCAAAAAGCTATAAAAAACAAAGGAGAAAAAAATGAAAATTTTTAAAGGAACAGTTGAAGATTTCAATAATTTTATAGAAGATATAGAATGTGAAATTCCAAATCCAGAAAATGATTTATACACAACGGATTATGAAACAAAAGCATGGCACAGTGGATATTTCTTTGAAATATTAAGCGAAAGCAGTGAGCCTTTTAGTAGAGGAATAGAAATATGGGTAAGTGAAGACGCAAGAAATTTATATGATGACACCAAAATAAAATACGGAATATATTATTATAATGAAAAATATGAAAAATTTTTAAAAAAATGGCTTTAAATAAAAAAGACTAGTTAAATAAATTAACTAGCCTTAACAAATTTTGTATTCGTGAAGTGCTATAAACTTCACATTTATAATTATAGCAAAAATTTAAGCAAAAAAAAAAGAGAGCCATAAAAGCTCTCTTAATTACAACCATCGGAGGCGAACCCCCGAATTTTGTTATAGCAAAAAATGCTTAAGCACTTGAAATTTTTTTTTCACAAATAAATTTCAATACAATCGGTAAAAAGCTGTTAGCTTTTTACACTTTGTTATAGCAATCTTTTGTCGCAATTATATCATCAAAAACTTAAAATTATATTAAATAAAAAATAAAAAGCTATATTAAATTATTTCATAAATAATCTGCATTTTATAGATTCAATATTTAAACCGCCAACTTCAAGATGTGATTTTATAAGAGAATAAATTTTATCTTCATTAAGAGTTGTTTTTACGTTATGAAGTAAAATCTGCTTTGTAACATCATTATTATTACTTGCAAATGCTTTAAACTGCTTAAAATAATTAAAATCATCTACAGGCGGAAGCCCTAAATCATCTTCGAAATGAACTTCATAAATACACGTTGTTTTAGCTGTAGAAACAGCACTCAAAAAAGCTTGTAAATCTGCTAATGATTTAGCCTCCAATGTAGAAGTTATAGTCCTATTTCCTTGTTTTTGTGTAATCTTATATAACGGCATCGCTACAACAACCTTTATTAAAATATAAATTAGTAGAAGAATCACGTGCAAAATGATTTAAATAAAAACCATCAGAAAAACGAGAAAAAACAGAAAAAGGAACATCACCAATACTTCTAAATTTATAATTAAAAAATTCAATAAAAAAATTTAAAACATCTAAATTAGAACTATCAAATTTAGGAAAAAAATCATTATTAAAATACTGAATAAAATCATTAAAATTTAAAAAATTCTTATCAACAAAAGTCCAAACATCAAAAAAATGAGAAAACGAAAATTTAAAAGATTTATTAGAAAAATTATTAGAAAAATAAGAAATAAAAGGTTGTAAAAAAACTTCATTATAAGTTTTTACAATAAAATCATATTTATCTTTTAAATCATTAACAGAAATAACAGATTTTTCTAATAAAGATAAATTACCTAAAGAATTTCTTTCAAAAAAAAGAAAAGTAATCTTATAATTATCAAAAGACGAATAATAACCAATATATGGAACAACTATAAAAAAATTATAATAAGAAGTAGGAGCAAAAGGAAAAACAAATTTATAAAAACCAGATTCAATAACAAAAAAATCACCATAATGAGAATCAGGTTTAAAATCAATAAAATTAGCAAAATAATCTTTAGTATCATAACCAAAAGATAAACAAGGAAGATCAAAAAAAAGATGAACTTTTCCACAACAATGAATAAATAAAGGTAACATTATTCACCACCAATAGGAGAATTTCCGTTTATAGATTTACAAAGAGATTCAAGACACTTCAAAACATCTTTTAAATCTTTTTTCATCTCTTCACGATCTAATCTTTCCATTTCTCTTTCAGCTTTTTCGGCAGCTTCTTTAGTAGCGTCATCATCACCAGCGCCACCACCATTTAACAATTTATCATTTAAAACCTGCAAAATAGAACTTAATTTAACAGAAATAGAGCCTGTATTTTCTTTTATAGCATTTAAAACGGATAATTCAGTATTAAAAGCTTCTTGACAATTAAGAGCCATTTTTAAATACCTCTCTTAACTTTATTATGCATATAACCAAGTCCGTTAAGCATTGTTAAAAATTCTTCAGTCAAACCGACAATATTACCTTTATCATCAGTCACATACATAAAATTTGCAACTTTATTTAAATTTTCTATAGTTAAATCTCTATTACCTGTAATTCTTTTCAACATTTCCAAGTCAGCAGGAGTAAATTTTTTAGTAAAAAGTTTAAAAAGAAGCGTTTCATTGATACTTTGCGCTTTTGCTCTTGCAATATTAAGTTTATGGTCTTCGCTTTGAATAATTTGTCCTTGTTTAAGAACAGAGGGAAGAACTAACCCAAAATTTGAATTTGAATTCGAATTTTTAGAAGCATAAAAAGCACCTGTTTGAACCGCTAAACGCCCCGCATTTATATAATCGCTTTTATAATCATTAAAAAAATTTAAAACATTTTTTAATTTTCTACCTTTAAAACGACCGAATTTAGAAGCAATAGAAGCACCCAAAAAAGTAATAACAGAACCAAGAACAGAAAAAACAATATTAATAATTTTTTGAATCCATTCTTCCTGCTTTTGAATATATAAAAATAAAGCTGAACTAACCATAATAGTAAGACTTGACTGAATAGCCTGTTTTACCATATCATTATCCATATCGATAGCATTATTAAGCCTACTTAAAACTTCATTATAAGCTACATTATAAGTCAAATCTTCAAAAAATTCATTTACACCATTTGTGCCAATTCGTCCTAATTCACTCATTTTTGAATTTCCTGTGTAGATGGAATAAATTCTTTATCAACAGATGAACCCAAATCAAATGTAAAAATAGATAATAAAGCAAAACACATAAAAACAAAAACTAATAAAGCAAAAATTTTAAAAATTTTTTCAAAATTCATAATTAAACCCCAAATTCTTTATAAACAAAATGAAATAATTTACTCATTTTTTATAACTCACATTCAAATCAAAATATTCTTTAGTAACATCTGTAGCATTAGGTAAATTTAAAAAACTATAAATAAACCAAAACATAAGTAAAACAAATAAAATACATCCAATAAATTCAAAATTTAAAAATTTTTTCATAATAAAACCCTACAAATTAAAAAATTCTTTAGTAACATCTGTAGCCATACCAAGTTTATTTATTTCAAGCAACTTTCTTAAATCCAAACCATTATCAAAATCCAAATCTTCAACATCTAAAGAATTTTCATCAGCATAAGTTTTGGCTAGTGCAACATCTTTCATAACTTTAACATCACGCGGCGAAGCTTTTACCATACTTACACCGCCAATATCTCTTACTTCCTGCGCCGTTTTATCAAACGTAAGCTTTTCAATCTCAAGATCAGATTTTTCACTCTCTTTAGCATTTCTATCAAGCATAGATTTATTTAATTCATCACTAAATTTAACACTCACAGGATTTGAAATATCCAAACGTGCAGTCAAATCATTTTCAACCTTTACAGGACGATTTGCAAGAGAATTAACACTATCTACAAATTTATCAACAGCAGAAACAAAATGCGAAAAATCAACATTCACATCAACGCTACTATTACCGCTTGAACCACCGCTATTATTTACAGAAACATTAAAAGCGGAATTAGGAACATTTAAAACAACAGGCTCCATAAGCCGTAAAGGTCTATCAGTCGCCAAACCGTGAATAAAAGAATTTAAAAAATTTTCAAACATAACACTGAAAACTTTTAAAAATTGTGATAAATCACTAGAATTTGTATTGGTAGGAGCAGTAGAACGAGATTTTGAAATACAACTCAATAAACTAAATAAAATAGCATTTTGAGAAGTTAAAACATCAACCAAAGAAGAAGCAGGTTTAGGATCAGGAAAATCAATTCCACCACTTTTTTGACCCGTAGAACCTGTAGAAATTGAAGTATTACCACCCCAACCCTTTGAATTTCCAATAATTGAACCTATAGAATCACCAAATATCCCACCAAGCCAAGAACCGGGGAAAAAAGGAAAATCATGCTCAAGTCCTACATCTTCAGCCTTAATATCAATAACATCACCACCACCAACAGCCTTTTTATTTGCTAAAGGAGTATTTTTAGGAACAGATACAGCAGAACCCGTAGTTTTAGGTTTAGTAATAATTTTACCTACACCGCCCCAACCCATTTTTTATTCTCCAGAACTTTTTTTATTTTCAGAACCAGTATCAGCTATATTATCTTTTTTTTCAGTCCATTCAAACACAAACATAGACGGCAAAATTATAACATTTTCATCATCATTTTGCAATCTATAACAGATCATATATTTATTAAGTTCATTAAGCATTAAAAAAGATGATAAAACTTTCAATTTAGCTTTAAAAATATCACTTGTAACAAAATCACCATCTTTGAAACTACCATAAGCACCATTTAAAGACGGAAAACTCTCAAATACATTACTAACATCAAAAGTAGGCTTAATATTTGAAATTTTAAGATCTAAATTATCTATTTTTTGATTTATTGAATTTTGCAAACTTGAAAAATCCATATTTTGAAATTTTTCATCAAAATGATTTCGCAAATCATTAAAATCAGAACTATAATCAGGTATAAAAGGAAAATTGAAAAAATTATTATCCCTACCGTTAATAAGAAAATAAAATAAATTCATAAAACATTTTTGAATATATTCAATCACTTCTTTATTAGAATATTCTTTATCTTCAACAGGATTAACTTTAAATAATTCATTCGAATTAAAACCCGAAGTATTTAAAAAATTATTACAAAAATTATAAAAATTATCCATAGATGACATAATAAAAACCTTTTTTAAGAAATAAGCTTATAAAACTTATCTAAAGAACTATCAATAGACTTCAAATTAACAATAACATCATCAAAAGCCTTATAATCAACTTTTTCATTATTCTTAATCTGCTCTCGCAACTTTTCTAAAAATATAATAGAAGCCGAAAGTCCAAAAACAACATCTTTTGCAACCTTGTCATCAGTTTTTACCAAATTATCCAAAACTTCGCTTGCAAGCACAACAGGAACTGAAACTTTAGAACCGAAAACACTAGCCAAAGGTCTAAAAATATTTAAAACATTTGAAACCTTATTTAAAGATTTTTCTATCTTTTCATCCATAAATTTATCCTTTTTAAAAATTTCAAAAAAATTATATGAAAATTTTAAAAATTACAAAAATCACTTTTTTAACTTATAAAAATTCAAAGCTTTTTTAACAATGTTTTTATCCTTATTATCGGATAAATCATCAAGTAAAATAAAAAAATCCTTTAAATTATTTTCAAAAACATTTTGTAATTTCAAATTCTCAAACTCTGAAATTTCGTAATTTTTTTCATTATCCGCAAAACGCGAAGCAAGTTTTAAAAGTCCATAATCATGTAAAGTCATATCATCATTTTTTAAATCATTTAAAACTTCTTTTAAAACATCAAAAAAAGCGCCACGATAACCTAAATTACAATAAACCGAACTTACAAAAGATTTTAAGGCGATTTTACATTTTTCAATATTAACATCAAAAGGAATATCTCTTTTTTGTAAATTTTTCAAATCATCATTATGCCAAATTTCCAAAAATCGCCAAAAATTAAAACGTGTTTCATCTTTTAAACAACGCTCATAAATTTTTCGAATACTATCAGGCTTAACACTTTGCAACTGTATTTTTTTTAATTCAGTTTCATTTAAATCATACCAACGACAAATATTAAGACCCTGAGACCAAAAAGATGATAAATTATTAAAAACAAATTTTATCTCATCTTCACAATTAAAAGGAATCATTTTTTTTAATACTTCCCTAGTAAATTCACACTCATGCCTAAATACAAATTTATCTTTTTCAATATCAAAACCATTTATTTCCCACTTTTTAAAAATAATACGTGAATTATCTTTTTTCAATACCTCTTTTATCTTATCATATATTCTAAACATCATAGGAGCTTTACCGAAACTAATTCCCTCAAAACGATTAAAACGAATAAAATTAGAAACATCAATCTCACTTAAATTCGGAAAATCGATTTTTTTCTCATCTTCAATTAAGTAATCATCATAATTTAAAGAAAAATTTTTAACTTTTGAAAGAGATCTAAAATTAAAAATATCATTTGAAAAATAACGAATGCCTGTAATATCAGTAGCCAAATCAAGACGCAAAACATAAATTTTATAATTAAGCGAAGTATAAAAAATTCTATTAAGCAAAATTCTAACAAATGAAAAACATTTCAAATAACCAAATTTTAATAAAAATTCACTTCTAAACTGAATCTTTATGTGATATTGTTTCTTTGTTTCAAATTTTGCATTTGAAACACTTACAAATATATCATTATTTTTAAATAAATAAGAATAGCCTTGAACGCCTTTACTTGAAATTAAAAAATTACCAAGTTTTAAATCTAAATCATCTTTTACAAATTTTTCACCATAAGTATTAATAGATTTAGCTTTATTTTTTAAATCGGATAATTTAAATTTTAAATATTTAAATCTAGCATTATAAACTTTAGATTCAATGCATTTTATACCAAGAACTAAAGTATCTATACCTTGATTTACAATTTTAATTTTTTCTTTATCGTAAAGCATTTTTTTTATTTAAAAATAATGAATAAAAATAAAATTTAAATAACCGCCGAAATTTATCAGTGTCACGGTTAAGGGTATTGATAAATAGGGCGGCAACAAAGTAAAAAAAGCCCTTATTATTGGGCTTTAACATCATTTTTCAAATCAGCTTGAATTTGAAGTTGCGTGACAAGATAATCTCTTTCATCTACAAATTTTTCAAACTTTACAACAGGGGTTGAATTATAAGCATCTTTAAATAAAACATAATCTATATAACCACTAGCTATATAAACAACATCGGGCTTTAAAATAGTAAAATTTTCCTGCGAAATTCTGCAAGAATGACGAGAACCGTTAGATAAACAAACAAAAGTAAGCATATAGGAATTATCCCACTTTTGAACTACACCAAATTCATCAACAACAGTATTACCGTCTTTATCGAGTTTAACTTTTCCTTCAATTTCTTTCAATTCAACAACTTTAATTTTTTGTTTAAAAACATCATTATTGCCGTGAATCAAATCATATATTTTCATATAAGAACTAAAATCAACATTATTCATTTTTTATCCTTTTTTAATAAATCTTCATATAAATAATAAGAATTAACATAGTAATTCAACAAACTAGCCGAAATATCCAAATCGCTTAAAATATCTTTTTTAACTTTTTTATAAATACCTCCTTTAATTTTTATTTTTTTTAATAAATAAACATAAATTTCAATTTCTTTTTTAGTTAATACTTTTTTCATTTTTAAAATATATTTTTAAATACCTAATAATCGCACACATTACAGCAACTAATGCAACTTTTTTACACTTTCCATTATTTATCAAATTTTCATATTTAGTCTTTAAAATAGGATTAAAACGAGAACAACTTAAAGCATTTAAAAATAAAACTCTTCTAATGTTAGATGAACCGATTTTATTTATTTTATGAGATTTCCTAACACTTGAACCGCTTTCATAAACTCTAGGGGATAAACCTAAAAAACTGATAAGTTGCTTTGAAGTTTTATCTCTATTAAAATGCAAAATAGGAAATAAAACTAAAGCCAAATCAATACCGATACCTTTACTTTCAGCTAAAATTTCATCACTATTTGGAACTAAACTTTTTAAAATACGATAATTTATATCACGTAATTTTTTCTTAATATTTTCGATAGTTTTTTGTAATATTGAAATATTTAAATTTATAGCTTCATCACAAACAAATTTTTGAGAAGCTTTAAAATTTTTAATTTGAGTTGAAATTTTAGTTAAAAGTAAAAGAGTAGATGAATAACTTTTTAAAAGATTATACTCTTTACTGAATTTGTCAGGGAATAAATCTATTGAAAAATTTTTCGCATAAATAGCAAGTCCCAAAGCGTCCTTAATATCGTTTTTAATATGACTTAAATGTCTTAAATAAAAACTTGTTTTTGCAGGATTTAAAACATTGTATTTAATTTTTAAAGATGTTAAAGCCTTTTGAAGTAAAATATGATAATTATTTGTATATTCAAAACAAACAACTAATTCATCACTTTTAAAACTTTCAAAATATGCTTTTATGATATTTTCTTTATTTGGAAGTGTTTCAAATTTAGGCTTTGAATCGGATTTTTCACCTAAAAAGCAAATGTCTAATTTATCTTTTGAAACATCAATACCTACAAAATAAAACTTACTCATTTTTAACTCCTAAAAAAATAATTTTTTCGGTTAAAAGTCTTTTCTTGTATTCAGGGTAAATTTTAAAATTTCCCTAAGATTTTTAATCAAACTTTTTTAACCTTTCAGCCCTAAATCTATTTCTCTGTTTTTAAAAACAATGTATGTAATCAGGGTCAAAAAGTATTGTATAAAAAACAATTTTAAGATTTGTTTTTTATGGAGGTAATCATACAAGTATGTAAAGTGAAATAAATTTTAAGGAGAAAACCATGAAAAAAGGTTTTACAATGATCGAGTTGATCTTCGTTATCGTTATTTTAGGTATCTTGGCAGCTATCGCCATTCCAAGACTAGCAGCAACTAGAGATGATGCTGAAGTAAGTAAAGCAGCTACAAATATGGCTACTTTGATTCAAGATTTAGGAGGATATTATACTTCTCAAGGTCAATTTGCAAGCACATTGGAAGGTATGACAAATGTTGCCATTAAAGACTTTAAAGGTGATATTTCGAAAGCTGGCGCAGAAGGAATAGGTTATTTACCAGTTGCAGGTGAAAATTGTTTTAAAGTAACAATCACCACAAAAAAAGCACAACCGGAGGATGGTAAATCAAATATTGATTATCTAAAATTTGAGAAAGAGTCGGGTGTAAAAAAGAATGCATGCAAAGTATCTCAAAATGATGCACAAATAGTAAAAATGCTTACAGCTAAATTTGACGCACCTGTATATAAATGCGCAACAAGCGGCACTCCTGCAGTAACAACTTGCGAAATAGACAGTAGTAAAGCTCCAGAAACAATCAGTGGTTATCCATTGACAGGTTTGAGTGTAGTTAAATAATCTTTAATTATATTTCAGTGTAGCCCCCGTTTTTCAGGGGGCTTTTTTATTTTCAGTATGAATTATTTTGTATCAAAAGTAAATAACGACGATTTTGATGATAAAAAATATTGGCACTACATAAAAAGAAAAAATACAAAAAACGATAAAACAGCAAAAGGCGATATAGTGTTTTGCTATGATATAAAAAATAAAAATTTTGCATATGCCGTAGAATTTATAGGAGAAAGCAAAAAATCAGATAGAGATGATTTTTGCTTTATGAGAAAAATAAAAAAATTAAAGCTTACTTTTAATAAAAAATCAAAAAACAATCTTTACACTTTATTTAACAAAATCGTTAAAACTAAAAGCGGTAAAGAAAAAATATTTTTTGACATTTTTAAATATTGGCAAGATATTACGATTTTAAGCGAAACAAAAAAATATAAACAGGAAAAATCTGAATTATCTGAAATTTTATTGTCATCAATAGAATAAAAATATTAAATTTTATAAATATCTGTATGTTTAAAAAATCATCATTCGCTTTTAAGGTTATTTTTAGTATGGAATTTTATTTTGTAAATTTAAGACATTTAAGCGTAAAAATTTTTAAATAGTTTCTATGATATCCAAATCATCAATTTTGATAGTTGTGTTTATTTTCTTATTTTTTTCTATAAAATTTTGCAGTTTTTCGTCAGCTTCGGTAAATTTCATTTTTCTTATAAACTTGATAAGGTGTAAAAATCCTATATCGCTTGCAATTTGTGGAATTTCACCATTTTGAACATTTATAGCTTTATCGGAAATAATTTGGCAGATATAAATTTCGTTATCATATTTTTGTGTTAGTGGAATTACTACAATGTCATTTTTCTTTATCTCATAAACAAAATTTATTATATTATTTTCAGTTACACAGTTATAATTCCAATCCGGACATTCTTTATCAAGCGCTTCTTTTATGCTTTGTAGTTTATCGTTTGGATTATAAATAAAACTTCTAGCCATATCGCTATAGCCTGTAGCTAACAGATTTAATTTTAAAATATTAAAACAATTTGTTTCATTGTTTTGACCTGGATTAATTTTATGTAGCCAAAATTTCATTTTTATTTTCCTCCTAAAATATCTTGTTAAATTTAAAAAGGCTCACTCAAGTGAGTGAGCCTAAAGTTTATCAAGTAAAATTAATCTGAATAAACTACATTGCTTCCGCCAACAGGATATGAACCTTTTGGTAGTTTAAGAGCTTTGCCAGCATCATCTTTACCGTATACAGGCTCAGCCTCAAGCATTTTTTTAACTGAAGGCATAGCTGCCAATTGATCACATAGTGGATCTGCACCTGATGCTTTAGATACAAATACAAACGCAGGAGTTCCCTTTTTAGTTACTTTATTAGTAGTAGCATCAACAGTATCGGCTACTGAAGCAACTGCTGCGATATTTATACAATTCTTGTTTTTCAATTGCAAACTAGCTGAAGCTTTAGGTGTATAATCTGTTATTGTTACTGTTACACCCTCTGTCTTTAAAGATACATTTGTCATATCAGGTATTGCATCCCCGAAATCTGTTTTTGATGTATAGTAAGCAGTCAAATCACTTACTGCAGTACTTAAATTTGTAGCTGCCTTTGAAAGCTCTGCATCATCTCTGGTAGCTGCTAGTCTTGGAATGGCGATAGCTGCCAAGATACCTAAAATAACGATAACGAAGATCAACTCGATCATTGTAAAACCTTTTTTCATGGTTTTCTCCTTAAGATTTATTTCACTTTACATACTATTTATGTAAAATTTATAAAATTCTATAAGTTAAAAGCCGTAAAAAAGCAATTTTCTGGCTATAAAATTTACGTAAAATGCGTTCATTCGGATACATAAAAATTCACAAATTCAAAAATTAAGCGCTTTGTTTAATTTCTGTAAATTTTTTGCCGAAACTATACTGTGCGCATAAACTTTTTCAAGCATATTTAAATTGCTGTGTCCTAAAATTTCAGCTACAAAAGTCGGATTGACATCATTTTCTATAAGCAGACTGGCAAAAGTATGGCGGAAAGTATGAAAAGTGTATTTTTTAAGCCCAAGATGTTTCAAAAGCGCGTCGAATTCGTATCTCAAAGCAAAATAGTCTTTAGTAAAAAGCGGCTTTTTGTCGAAATCGTATTTTTCGGTTAAACAGTAAAAATCTCCGTCAAAATGGGAAACATAAAAATCATCGTTATTTTTAAAATCAAAAATTTTGTTATCGAAATTTATTTTGTTATCGCCTGAAACACTTGCATTATCGTGTTTTGAACGGAATTTTTCATCACAATATTTTTTAAAAATGGAAGATTTGTCAAATTTCAGAAACAAAGCTAAATTTTTAGCCAACGGAATTATGCGGTTTTTACCGTTTTTTGGAGTAGTAAGTCCAAATCTCGTCTGATTTTTGTTTATGATTATTTTATGGTTTTTAAAATCGAAGTCATCGGCGCAAAGTCCCAAAATTTCGCCACTCCTGGTCCCGTAAAAAATGCGATTTCCAAAATTTTTTAGCTCGCCGCCCGCGTTGTCAAAAATTTTTACAACATCATCAAGTGTCAAAATTTCTTTTTTTTCTCGCACGATTTTAGGAAAAATTACAAAATTTACAGGATTTTTTGTGATTATATCATTTTTAAGCGCTTCGTTAAAAGCTTGTTTGATATAACAAAATATCGTTTTTATCGAGCTTGCAGCAAGATTTTTTTGCATTTGAGTTACAATCTCCTGAAGTTCATAAATTTTATAATCGGCGATTTTTTTATCATTTATAAAATCAAAAAATCTGTTTATTGCATTTTCGGCTGTTTTTATTGTGGAAATTTTTCTATTTTGACTGATTTTATCAAATACAATAGTGCAAAAATCTCCCAAAGTATGCGGATTTCTGATAATTTTATGCGTTTTTATGTCAAATTTTTTAATGTTTTTGGCGCCGCTATACAAAATCTTTTTTGTCTTGATTTTTCTTTCGCAACGAATTTTTTCAAAAATCGGCAGCAAAACGTCATTCACAAATTTTAAATTTTTCTCACAAACATCCATTTTAAGCGATTTTTCTATCGTTTTCGAATTTGATGTAAATCGCATATAAATTTTATTCGCCTTACAGACTATTTTCATTTTTTATCCTTTTTTTAAAATAAGTCGGAATTCTACTGAAAATTTATGAAATTAAAACAAATTTTAAGAAATTTTTTAGTAAAATCTACATTTTATTTTTGCCAAGGTAGCTCAGCTGGTTAGAGCGCTGGTCTCATAAGCCGGAGGTCGGGAGTTCAAGTCTCCCCTTTGGTACCATTTCGAAACAGAACTTGCAGCAAATAAGATAATTTTTATCAAATATCGAAATTGCCATATAAAATTTCAGACAACTCACTTGAATTTTTAAAATTTACTTAATATCAACTTAAAACAAAACCAAAAAAGCATAAAATTTTTTCATCGAAAAATACAATTCTATGAA
>NC_009713.1 GCF_000017585.1 Campylobacter hominis ATCC BAA-381 | reverse complement strand
CTATGCCTTTGTCTTTCCCTTTTCCAAGACCCTTTCAAGCTCTCTTTTATGCTTGTTTATGAACGCTCTAACTTCATCGATACCGCTTTTAATACTTCGTTTGCCCTGTTCTCGAAGTGTCTCTCCAAACTCTGTAATATTCCTTTGAAATTGTCGTCCAAATTCTTGTATTCGCCCTGTAATGTGTTTTCTAAAACTTGCTTCTGATTGTCGAAAAATGTCTGCAAAGATTGTATGTCGTTCGTGCTGCTGCTTAATGCCTTCTCTAACTTCTCGTAATCGTTCAAAGCTTGGTTTAATACTTGCTTCAAGCTCTGTATTTCTTTGTCGCTCTCTTGCTTCCCTAAGCTCTCTAATTCGTTTAATAGCTTCTCGTTTTCGTTTCTCTCGCTCTCTAATGTAGTTTTCATCGATGATAGGCTCTTGTTGCTGTTTTCTATTGTCTGCAAGTAAAGCGTATTCTCTCTCGTTAAGTCGTATTGGCTCTTTTTGAGTTGGTTTATAATCTGCTCTTGTTCTTTTAGCTGTTCTAATAGCTTCTTGTTCTCGTTCTCTAAGCTGTCTAGCTCTTTCATCAATTCGATTTCTAACGCTGTCATCTATATCACTCCTAGAAGTTTCAGAGATAGGGCTAAAAAAATCACTAGAAATAGAATTATCAATGAAATTATCAGCTTTGTGTTCGTTCGCTTTAAATTCATCAATTCCTGTGCGATAATTGTCATATCTGTTTTTATGCTGTCGGTCTCTTTTCTCAAATTCTCGCTTATAGTATTTAGATTTTGCGTTGTATGCTCGTTCAAACTGATTTCTAAGTCGTTCAAGTTCCGCCGTATTATCTCTTTGACTAAATTCTCGTTCTCTCTCTTTTTGTTCATCGCCGATTGTTCTAATGCTTTCAATGCTTCGGAATTCATCGCTATAAATACCCCCTTTAAATCTTTTTGCTTTGGTGTTGTCTGGTAATTTTATGCTTAAATAGTCTTTGCCCTGTCTTGTAACTTCTACGCCGTTATCTTGTAGTAATTTAATAATCTCGGCTCGGCTCTGTAATGTGCCGTTTTTTACTTCTTGCTGTAAAAAGTTGTCTAGCTTCTCATAATCCTTATAAATTTCTACTTGCTTTTTACTGCCTTGTATGGTCTGCTCTTTGCTTGGGTCTTTTGGATTTTTAAAGTTATACTCTATGTTTTTAATATCTTGCCACGATGCTATACGGCTTAAATCTGCGTTGTGATAGTAAGGATTTAAAGCCTTTTTTGTTTGTAGGTCTATTTTAGGGATTACGAAATTTAACTCTAACCGTCCCTTGTCGTTATGTTCTACCCACAAAATATTATATCTGCCTTGTGCTTCATCGGTCATCAACGCTTTTTCAAAGTCCGCCATAAGCTTAAATTTTAACTGCTCGTCGATGTCTTTCTCTTCAAAGCTTAACACGCCAACGCAAGTCTTATGCTTTTGGCTCATATTCTTAATTATATCTCTTGTTAATTGCTCGTCGCCCTGTAAAATCCTGCTCGTGCCTTGTTCTACTCTCTTATCTAAAAGATAATCGATAGCACTATTTCCACCCCCTTTTTTAGTATTAAAAAACTTTACAATCATATCTTTTCTTTTAGTGAGTTAATGCTATCTCTAATATCGATAATCGCTGATAAACTTAAATTATTTAGTCTATCCCCTTTATTGAGTTTTCTAGTAAGCTGATTTAGATTATTGCCTATCCTATTAAGCTCTAATAAATACTCTTTATTTATTGACTTAGCTTTACTTGGTTTTTTATTAATCATTGAGTGAAGTGCAAATTCTGTAAAGTTAGAGTAATTACCTAATTCCATTTTTTCTTTAATGGTAGAAAACTCATCATCTGTAAAACGAATTGTTTTTCTTATGCTTTTATAAGATTTCAATTTACTCTCCTGTAAAAAACAATGGATTGGCTAAGGGGTTCAAAGGGGAATTTTCCCCTTGCGAGTTCTCTTGTCTAAACGAAGTGTCAGACAAAGAGTAACCTCGCCCTATGATTTAAATTTTAGCATAATTTTTGCTTTTTTGGAGCGTTTTCCTTTTAACATCTTTTTAAATTTAACTTTTAACCTTTTAGACCCCTTTCTAGCTTCGGCGTGGTGGTGGTTTGCGTGGGTATTTAGGGGATAAAAATCTACTTTATAGGGGATAAAAATCTACTTTTTTATGTTTTTATAGGGGATAAAAATCTACTTTATAGGGGATAAAAATCTACTTAGGGGATAAAAATCTACTTTATAGGGGATAAAAATAGAGTTTATAGACGATAAAAATCTACTTAGGCTACATTTGGTGTAAATTAAATGTGTTTTCAAAGTGTTTTAGGCTGTCAAATTTCATTGTGCTTATATGATTATCATCAACATTTCTAACAGTTACTATAATTTTTCCACTTGGCTCTTGCTCGATATTTTGAATTTTTAGTATGTCATATTCGCCAAATTTGTTTTTAAATCTCATATTTCTAAGCCTGTAAGGTTCAAGCCCTGTAATTTCTTGTCCTGTTAAGGGGTTGATTTTCTTTGGCTCTTGGCTACTTCGCTTTAACTCTTTTAGCATTTGTTCTTTTTTAATGTCTTGTGCTATGTATTGAAGTGCTTTTTCGTTTTTCTTTTGCTCTTTTGGTTCGTCGGTTTCAGGCATAAAATAAAACTCTATAAGCTCAACAGGTCGCCCCCTGCCTGTTCCCCTTATTTTTTTATAGATTAATTTTTTAAAAATTGGGTTGTTTTGGTTAAAAATGTCGGCTTCCTGTGTAAGCTCTGCGATAGCTGGTTTTAAAATTTGCTTGTCTATATCTCTTGCTCGGTAACTTGTCGGTATATCCATAATCTCTATAAACTCAGCCCATTTTATAGACCTAAAGCCTGTAAATCTAAACTGTTTTAAAAGCCTGTAAAGAGTTTGTGTGTATTTACTCTTAAGACTGCTAAACTCTGCTAATTCTAGCATTGTAAAATTTCCGTCTTTAAAATTATTTAGCATAAATAAAAATCTGCTGTTAATACTTGCTTCTAGGGTCTTATTTTCATCATCAACTAAGAACTCATTAAAAAGGGTAAAATAAGCGGTTTTTATAGGTGTCATCTCCCATTTTATAGCCGATTGAACTACCTTACCAACGCCATCATTTATTAATTTTGATAATTCTTTGCTAGTGTATTTATTATCTGATATAAACTCTGCTATCTCACTAAAATTTAATTTGAGCTTTTCCGCTCCCTTGTCATTAAACCTTGCCACTATGCTAAAAAATAAATTAGCTTCTACTTTGTCAAGGTTTTTAAATGCTAATAGGTTCATCTTATTATCGTAATAGACTGGTAGTTTAGCCATTTTATCCCCTTTTGATTGCTTTATACTGCCAAAGGGCGGGGACTTTCGCCCCCGTTCTTGCCTACTTCCTAATCTCAACTTCCACTTTAAGCTTAAAAAGCCTAAAATTTAGGTATAATTTCAGCAGTAGGTGCTTAGTATGCTTTCGCATATTAGCCCCCTTTTGACAGTATTTGCCCCTTAGCTCTGCAAAGCTTTGGGGCTTTTTTAATATACTATTTTGGGGATAATAAATCAATAATATCCCCTTATAAAGAATACAATTTTATTTTTATAGTCTATAAGCTCTCAAAAGCCCTTTATTACCTGCTT